>CALISH010000079.1 GCA_938041275.1 uncultured Solobacterium sp. | reverse complement strand
TCAATTCATTTTCATGGGATATGCGAGTTTCATGATTCCTAATAGATATTTCTAATCCTCTATATGTTGGTTCTGCATTAATATAATATTTAATACGATTAATTGCTATCTGCTTTCTTTTTTCATCATTATCAAATTTATAATCTGATCCAGCATAACAAGGTGGATTTTCATAATCTTCTCCAAAATATTGCTCAATTTTTGCATACACTGAATATTTAAAATAATCTTGAGTATTTTCAAATATAACAGGAACAAAAATCCCATTTCCAATCATACTCATTACCCAATCTTCCGCATCTTTTGTAGGAGGTTCATTTGAAGATGGATAAATTCCTTTTGTTTTCATGATGTGTGGAATAAAAATGAATTCTAAATTTTCATGCACGTTTGCAAATTCCTCTTTTGTCAAGTATTTCTTTTCTTCTTTATTATTCACATAATCAGTTAATTTTATTGAAAACGGAATAACATCACACTGCGGATTAATAATGGTAATTCCATGTACATCTTTTTTTTCAAACAGATAATCTATTTCAACGCCAGGTAAGTATTGAATACCATTTTTTTCACATATTAAAGCATGTTTAATGTGATCAGATAAATTTAATGTATTATGATTTGTTACTGCTTTTAACTTTACATCCTCTTTTAATAATAATTCTTCAAAAGCTTTATGTGTATATGACGTTTTTGGACATTTACCATCATATGTCAGTTCATTTAATGTATGCTGATGTAAGTCGATTTTATTCCAACCTTTCATTTATTCCACCCCCAAAGCCTTAAATACTGCATCTTCCGCATTATTAAAAAATAGCAAATTAAAACATCCAACAAGTTCTGGTGGTACTGTTCCTAAATCTACTGCTGAAGTAATTGGAAGTAATACTTTCTTTGCACCAGAATCCAAACATACTTGTAAAGTATTTGCTAAACCATCCACTTTAGATACTGTTCCACTCACACTGATATCTCCAAGTATCGCAAGTGAACTTACTGTAGGTTTTTGAATAGCTATGGAACATAATGCAATTAAAGTAGGTAAGGATAATGTGTCTGTCATACCAATTCCTTGTAAATCTTGATATTGAATAATATAGTCTTTTGTAGTCGTGCTAATAGATTGACTAATACGATTACTGTTTGCTTTCAGGTAATTGAATGCATTTTGTGTGCTTTCTCTTGCTTCTCGTGCACTTCCAATACCATTACAAGTTAATTTTCCATTTCCAGGAAGAATCTGTGATTCTAGTCTAAATAGACCAATCATTCCGGACTTACCAGTTGATACTGTATAAATTTGCCCAGGATTACACATACCTTCAGGAATCAATGTGCTACTGCCTTGTTCAGGAACAGATACATACTTTTCTTCAAATGTATCATTATCAATATATGAGAAATTCACATCATAAAATTCCATGCCACCTATCTTCTTTAATTGCTCTTTCACACGTCTTCTCATCTCTAAGGCTATACGTAACACTTCTTCCAATTCATCTTTTGTGTAATCTTCATTTGGATATAGAAGTTTTATTAAACCAGAAACTGTCTTACGAACCGCAATTGTATCTCTTTGATTTAAGTTCTTGCCCAATTTAAAGTATTTATCTAAAGCATCACTTTCTTGTGTTTTTCTAAGTTCTCTAATAAATTCAGCAAAATAATCCGTAATAAAACCATAATCATCAGTAAAATGATCTGGTCTAAACTTAGGCACTTCCCATCCAGGTAAATAACTGTGAATTCTATCTAAGAAAGCCGTATCTGTTCCCATTTCAGGTGGAAATGGATCAAATAACGATGAAGTCTTTAAAAGCACATCAACACTTTGATTAATGTTTCCAACAAACACCATCGATGCGCTTGCTGCTTTTTCTTCTTTTCCACGTGCGAAAGATCCAGACGCCATATAATCCTTCATAATCTGGATTCCATCTTTATCTTTAAACTTGATTCCGGCTACTTCATCAAAGGCGACACAATCCCATAATCCTACTAATCCTACTGTACGTTTTCCCATGTTATAGAAAAGATTAGCTACAGTAGTTTGACCGCCGGATACCAAAATGCTATTTGGTGATATTTCTTTATAGATATGAGACTTACCAGTACTTCTAGGGCCCAATTCACAAAGATTATAATTATTTTCTACAAGTGGTACTAAACGAAGTAACAACAACCATTTTTCTCTTTCAGATAATAGATCTGCTTCCATGCCAATCGAACGAAGTAAAATATCTATCCACTCTTCTTTTGTAAATGCATTACGTCCCTCTTTTAATTCATTGATATCTACATGTGGCATTTGAATAGGGGTTAGCTTTGCAATTTTAATTGGATTTGAACGCTTATCTTCTTCGTTATATTCATATTCTAGTTGTACTATGCACCAGATACCGCCACACAATAAACGATCAAACTTTTCTGGGTATTCTTCTGAAATGGGAATACCAGTTATTCCTAAATTAGAAAATTCTGCTTCATATGTATCTGTTCTAATGTTTAAATTAATTGTCACTTTATCAATAACAGTATAAAAACCTTTAGAACGCAAAATAGATAAAGTCTTTTGCGCTTCATCTGGCCTTACAAAGTTATCAGCAAGAATCTTTTTAACTTTTTCTACGCCTTGTTCGATAATTCCTTCATCATCAGATCCACAATACTGTCCAAGAAGAAACTCAAGCACATAAACTGGGACATTAGCTCCTTCTTTAATTTTCTTTGTGAGATCTTTTCGTACTATTTTACCAGCAAAATTATCTCTTAGCTTTGCCTTTACTTCTTCTCTATCTGCCATAGTTTCCTCCTTAAAACCGAGTCTTACAATTATCCAAAGAAATCAAACTCATCAATTGCCATTGCGATATCAATTTGCATTTCTTCTTTTACTGGAATTTGAACTCCAGCTTCATCTGCAATTACCAAATAATATGTTTCTGTATTACTAAATTTTTGTGATTTCAAATTAAATGTACATTTAAACTCTCTATCTTTTGCAACAGTGCTTGTTTTATCAGCAATAATCTTTTGTGTATCACTAACAATGTTGCCTACCGAATCTTCAATATGAATATTATAAGTACATGCGACATAATTATCCTTAACTGCTTCTTTTTGATAGAAGCTTAAATTAAAAATCATATTGCTTATTTTTCTATTAGAAGAAAGAAGAGCTATACTTACTGGTTTTGCATCATACTTATCTTTATTGATCTTGTATGCTTTATAACCAGATCTTAAATATTTGTATTTAATAACTGGAACACAAATTTCTTGTAAGCTTACACCGCCATGGACAAAGTTGATTCCGCCTGCTCCTTTAATTCGAATATTTTCTCTAGGAGCAAATCCCAACATATTCGCATCGTTATAGATTCCTTTT
Organism: uncultured Solobacterium sp.; assembly: GCA_938041275.1. Taxonomy (GTDB): domain Bacteria; phylum Bacillota_I; class Bacilli_A; order Erysipelotrichales; family Erysipelotrichaceae; genus Bulleidia. The sequence continues at coordinate 43,878 of CALISH010000079.1, read as the reverse complement.
ACAGGCATCAAGAAATCAGGATCAGCTTTGTCATTTGTTATCACATAACGTCTTCCTTGTTCAATAATATCCTTCTTAAATGAAGATCGTTCCATCTTATCCGATTCATCTAATTGTTGATATGCATATAGGAAACCATGGTCTGATGTGATAAGGACATTCAATCCATTTAACTCACCGCAAATCACATTTATTAAGTTTTTAATTTCATTTATTGCTTTATCACATGCATCAAATACAGTCGTTTCATCATTATGACTAGAAGCATCAATTGTGTCATGATAGATATAAATAATATCTTTACCTTTTACTACAGCACGTCTTTCATCACGTTTCATTGTAATAATGTCTTTATATTTTAATGCCACATTATTTTCACTATATGATTTTAAAATTCCATTACGATCACTCATTTCACTTGGATTGCCATCTACAAGAACTTTGGTTGTTCCATTATTTTCAATAGACTCTAATTTCTTATGCGGAAGTAAAGCTGCCATACCATACTTTGTAATAGTAGGGTAAATACCTTGTTGAGAGGAAATATCTACATCAGCTTTAGTCTCAATTTCCAACTGTTTAGCTAATGAATGCGCTACATCATAACGCATCGCATCCGATATTATCACAAACACCTTTCCATCAACTTTTTTAACGACATCTTGATAGAAATCAACTTGTTGAGGGATTCCTTTAAATCTACCAGTTTCTTTTAAATCAGCTTCTATTACATTATTCCAGTTTGAAGCCAACTTATCTAAATACCAATTCTTATATTCTTTTTCTACATAATCAGCCAAATCTTTAAAGCTATCATCTAAAGAAGGATGAATTGTTTGTAAACATGTTGAAAAAGCAAGATGGAATTCTCTATATAATGTATCCATTTGATAATAATCATTCGTATAAGCACCCCACATATCTTTTGCAGTAACATGGTGGAAAGCAGAATTATGTTGTTTATGAAATTTCTTCATTAATATCCCTTGATAGATTCCATCATAAAAATATGAATAATCATCATACCAAGCTGACGTTCTTCTTTTCTCTACTATCGATAATAATGAATCAGCATCAATAAAATTGTTAATAATTTGGTGCATTAACTTAGATAAAATGACCTCATCGATAATATAAAGTATATCTGTATTTTGCATTTCATTTATTTCGAATCTATTAAAACGATTCAAAAGATCCAAATTATTTGTTACATAATCAGCAACAACTTTAAATGAATCTTTATCTTCACCATGGATCCAATTAAAAACCAAGTCATAGCAGAAGCCACTATATGTAGATGAATATTTAGATTCTAAACCTGAAAGTACATTTTCTGAAGTTGTTCTTGAAATGGCACTTAATATAATATGATTAACCAGTTCATCAATATTTTTTGAACTATTAAATCCAGTTATCTTAGAAACTAATGACCAGAATAAATCACTCGCATTGTATTTTAATAGTTCAAGCTTAATTGAATTATTAATATCAGGTCCATCAGCTATAACAGCTTTAATAATTTCTTCTGGTTTAACTTCCTTTATGCCACATATAGCCGACAATAAAGTCATATATAAAGAACTCTTTTTATCAATGTTTTGACCAAGTGAAACAAATGCTTTACATCTACTTGCTGCATTGAAGAATCCTTTAAATCTTTGAACTTCTTTTCTAAGCTCTGGTGTATTTAAAATATACAAATCTTGCATCAATCGTGAAGTTTTATCTGCGCGATATTCTTCACTATATAGTTTTATATCTAAAAACCAATCATGTTCTGGATCACTAATAATTGGATTATAAACAAGATAGTTTGAATCCAAATCTAAACTAGACAATATTCTTTTAGATTCAAATTGATTATCAGAACTTAATATTAAAACCTTAGCATTACTTAGTTCTAATTCATTAATCTCATCTTTAAAATCACCATCTTCATCATTCCAAAAAATAATTCTTCTTTTATAAAACTCATCTAAAGATTCAGCAAACCTTTGTTCTAATTCATTTTTTATATCTTCGCTAGCCATACCAAACCTCCTTAATTAATTATCAAGAACAAGAATTTTTTCGTAGAATAAGTTTGCTAAATACTCTGTTCTTTTATTTGGATCAAATGATTCGTTTTTATTAAATCTCTTCGAAAAATTTCTAGCAGTTTTGAAATTGGAATCACTATATTTTTCAATTTTCAATTGATAACCTTTGTTCTTTAAATTTTGATTTAAATTTGCTTCTAGTGGAATCAAATTTCCTATTTGGCCATTTTCTTTACATTCACTATCATTCAGCACATGTTCAATGGTGAAATCATCCATACAAATTCCATTATTCAGATAACGTTCTAAAACTTCCAATACTGTTTGAACTTTATCTTTGTTTTTCTCTCCTTCATAAAAAGAATTGTACTTTGAGTATCCTATGTTTTTAAATGTGTTTTGAAAAATTGTCTTATTAGGAAGCTTTTCTTTTAAATTTTGCGAAAACTCTACTAGTAGATTATCTTCGTATTTATTTTCAATTTGTTCAGCATATTTATAAACAACATTTGTCAATTTATTGGAATTTTCTTCACCAATGATGTTGTAGCATAAATAAAAGTTATATATAAAGCTCAAAGTATCATCATATAATTTGTCTTCCATATCACCAATTTCATGATGATGTATTATGCTCAATAAAACTGGGCGTAATTGTTCTTGTCTTTTCTTTCTAAAGAATGAAAATACTCTGTATTCGACAGTATCGTGTTCACAATTTTCTTGTGGATTAATCAATTTGCTGTAATAAAAAGCTTTCTTTTGCAAATCATTTAATAATTCTTCAGTATTTCTGCCCTTAAAGTTCATTTGAATCGTTTTATATGCTGATACACCATTTGTTTTGTACTTGCATCTGTGAGTACAGTAGTGTTTAATGAATTTTTCGAAATCATTTCCTAACTGCATCTCCATATCTGTCCAAATACTTTTTGCCTTGTCCCTATTAATCTCAGGCTGTATATATCTCATAATGTAATTCTTCAATAGTTCGTGGTCTTCTAATTCTGTGCCACGTGCATTTAAAGTTTCAAAAATCGTATAACTATCTTCTTCCGAAGTTGAAATAATGCTTATATAAGATACATTCACAACAGCATCTCGAAGTTTTATTAGATAATTATTATCACCGTTCAATTTTAAATATTCATCTATTTTGGTTATGTAATATTTAAAAGCCGAAATAATACTTTTATCCTTTTTGGGATTTTGGCTTCCTTTCTCCAATAACTTGCTTACTGAAACATTTTCAAATTCGTGTTCATCCATATCTCTAATTAATTTAATAATGGATTCAAGTGAAGAATGATATTCCGATTTGACAATTGTCGTTTCGCTAGCTTTATCATCTTGTGTAAATACATATAATTTGGTTCCTAAGAAATCATCTTCCATTTTTTTCTTTCTTAGCCAATATAAAATACTTCCTAAAAATAACGTTAATGTAATGATCCTTTGTTGACCATCAATTATTGTGAAATTTGGTAACCCGTTTATTCTTCCTTCATCTTTTAACACAAAACTGCCCAAAAAATTCGATGTATTTGACGTAATGGAATAAGTTATATCTTCAAATAACTCTTCCCAATTTCTTTCCTGCCAAACATATCTTCGTTGATTTCTTGGAATTCCATATGTTTTTCGATTAAATAATTCATATATATTTTTTTGCTCTGCATTAAAAGCCATTTTATTACTCCATTCTATTTTAGTTTAGTCAATACCTCTTGAAACTTATCATAGTTCACTTTAACACCATCATCCAAATCAATATCAATCATCATATCTGCATAGTGATGTACTTTTTCTTCGTATTTATTAAGTTCTAACAATTGATTATTTAATTTCTTTAATTGTTTAGATAGCTTAACTTTCTCACCGGTATTAGATGTACCATCAATTTGATTATTCAATAAATCAATTTGTGTTCGAAGTCTTGATTGTAAAGGGTGAATATAAGTAGTTCTAAGTCTAGCAATTAAATCAGGTGTATATCTATGCATATAGATTAATGCTTTAAATCCATTATTCTTTCCACTATCAAATTGCCAATAAATAGGACGTTTACCACTACCTGTTACTTGATAGGTGTTGCAGTGGTCTTTAAAGAAATCATTTAAGAAATAGTTTCTTAATACTCCTCTACTATTACCACTTCCACCTAATGCGTTAGCTATAAATTGTAAGTTTTCTTCTAATGATTCTTCTCCGTATACAACTTTAATAAATTCAACAAATCTAGATACTATATCATCTTCAAAGTATTCTTCATCGCAGATTGGAATAATATTATCTGTATCTGGAAGATAAGTTTTATATTTACTATTATCAAACTCTCCTCCAGCATATGCCAATTCTTGCACATCTAAAGAATATCTTCCAAACATACAACCTACAGCATAGCTAATTAAAGATTTAATATCTCTAGTTAAATCCGCTTTACGGACAGTTACATCTTTTTCTTCTACATATGGATCTAATTCATCTTGTAATCCATAAATATCAATAAAGATTCTATTTAGTTCTTCTTCATTAGATTTTAATGTATTGAATCTATCGTTACATTCTTTATTCCATAAATCAAAAGCTTTTTCTATTGTGCCTGTTTGGTTTTTGATTAATGGATGAATTTCAAAATCCCAAGATGTTTCAAACGAATCCCAATCTGATTTGGATAACAAAATTGTTTCTTTTACAATTCTTTCAATTACTGGCTTCTTTGACGAACTGACAACAATTGGAAGTTTTGATATATCACCAACTTGATGATTTATTGTTGGATTAAATATATTCAGTAAATAATCTGTCAATTTTGATCCTAAAAAGCCCAAGATATAATGCTTTTGATTATCATTAGGAAATATCATCGAACCACCAACATCAAAAATAAACCCACCAATAATATCTCGTGCACTAAATGATCCACCTGTAATCAAACCATATGTAATACCAGGTTTAAAATAAAATGGTTTAGCTCTTACTGGAGCTCCGTTAAAAGACATTGGTATTTTATTATATTTATGTATATCAACACCACCATTTTTCCAATTCACCAAATAGCAGTTATTACCAAACCATTTTCTAAATTCACCGCCTTTATTATACGGATACCATTTTTTATTACTTTCGATAGATTCATATTGAGTCTTACAATCATAAAATATATTGCTATTTTTTACTTCAAACCATAATCTTAAAAATAGATTGTTATTACAAGTAGCTAGTCCTTGCTTAATTTCACACAAATCGTTTAATGATTGATTTTCAAATATCAATAAGAAATTCTCTTTAACCCAATAAGCCACAGGGATCCCAGAAATCTTACTAAAATTATTTGAAGAAGTAACATATAAATTTCCTTCTTTTAAGTACCACTCTTCCTTTAAATTTTGTGAATTATAATCAACTAATCTCTTAAATTTAGTTTGGTATTTTTTAATATATTTATTTTGAAGAATAAAAGATGTTGTTTGTACGACTTCTCCACCAATTTCATCAAAAGCTCTAGCGCCTAAATGAGCCATATTAATGATTGTATTATTGATAAGTAATTTGCTCCTTAACTTTTCATAGCTAGATAAGAACATCCAAGAATGCATCGTAATCATTGCTTGATAAGCATTCTTTTTAGTTAAATTACGACACTTTTCAATAAATACTGCGAACAAATCAGATTTTGAATCTGGATAATGTTTTTGTACATAAACTTTTTCTAATCCATTAGGTGCCATATAAGGTGGATTTGTAATTACTGAATCGTATTTTTGTACAAGTAGTATTGCTTGTTTAATTAATGGTTTTATTATATCTATTAATTCTAGTATTTCTGTTTGTTCAACAAGTCCAAATGATTCAGATTTATCTTTTAAGTCGTTTAAATAAGTATTTAATTCATCTAATTGTTCTAAAGTACAATCTAGATTAATAATAGATCCTAGTTCTTTTGCATCTTTAAAAGAATCAACTAAGTAAGTAGCTAAATCTACGTATTTATCTAAATATTGCTTATGTTCTTTCTTTAATGGTGAAGATTCTCTAATTTCTAATACATTTACTTTTGTTTCTTTAGATAGAATTCTTCTATTAAATGATCTTGCTTTCATCATTAAGGCGAAGTATGCAAGATGATATGCACGTTCATCTAATTCTAATCCATATAAGTTATTCTCTAGAATAGATTGTGCTGCATCTCTATCAGAATATCCTGCATCTCTATAAACATCCATAAGTACATCAAAAGCATAAACCAAGATATGGCCAGAACCCATACATGGTTCTAATACTTTAATATCTTCTGGTTTTAACTTTTCGTGTTCTTCTTTTATCTTATTTAATTGTTCAACAACTTCTGGCTCTTGTTTCGCTTCTTCTAGATAGTATTTCCAATTATCATGATTAAAGTTAGGATGTCCATCAATCCAAAGTCTTCCTAAAGAGTTTTCAACCATGTATCTAACAATCCAATCAGGAGTGAATAATTGCGTAACTGCAGGAATATCATCTTTAGAATATTCCTTCTTCTTCATTACGATATTTTTTAATTCAGAGTTATAGTACTGATACATCCAGCCTATAATTTGTACTTGATCTTTAAAACTATCCTCATCAATGTCTTTAATTAATCTATCTAGTACACTATTTTCTTTTAATAGATTATCAGGCAATAATAAAGCCTTGTAGTCTTTAATTGAAGTAAACATATCAGGAAGATACTTATTCATATCATTACAAATTGTTAATAAAAGATATTTGTATAAATCTTCTTGATTATTGTTTTGTATATAATCAAATACTTTTTGTTTATCTAAATTATCTAAATCTAGATGGATTGCTTCTGTTAAGATTTCTGGTTTAAACCCATTATTCTCATTCGTAAAGATTCTTACTTTTTGAGGAAGATAATTATTTACTTCCATATATCTTAATGCGATGAATCTATTAAACCAAGTATAGGCAATCTCTTCTACTACATGAATAAAACCATACTTATTTACTTGCACTATTAAATCATTTATTTGATTCTTTTCATCATTAGATAATAGTCTTCCATTTACCGAAATAGTATTTAAACTAGGAACACTATCTTTTGTTACTTCATATTCATATGCTTTTTGAGTCACTTGTTTGATTAACTCATTTCTTGCCCATACAGCATAGTTCTTTATTGCGGTTTTATTCATAAGTAATTATCCCTTCTACTTGATTTTTATTTCTTCATCATCATTTATATAACTTAGTAATTTACTTTTAATTTTCGCAAGATATTCATCAACATCTTGTGCGTTTGCTAAACTTGCCTGGTTAAATACAACCACTCTTTGTATTTCTCTAACCTTTTTCTTTGAAACAGGTTGAACAGGTGCGCTAGGTGAACTTGGACTTACTTCTTGATTTAAAATAGAATCCATTTTGTTTATGATTGTATCTTTCAAACTAACAATCATATTCTTTTTCGCATCCAATACAACCAAACTATCAATACGATCTGTTTCTTGTTTTTTAGTATCAAATTGTTGTTTTGCATTATCGAAAGAAGCTTGTAATTTTTCATTACTATTAGCTTTTAAAGACACTTCGTTATAACAATCATCAATCAATTTAATAACTTCTTGTTTTTTAGTTTCAACAACCTTATTTCTTTCTGTATTAATTACAGAGATGCAATCATTTAACTCAGGTAAACGATTATATCTAAAGTTGTTTGTGATTTTTGTAATGTCTTTAATTGTATCTATTGCACCTTCAATTTCAGGAATACTCATTAAATAATCCTTTTCATTGTATTCAACTTCATGTTTTAAAGACACCGCATTATCAAATAATTTAATTTGTGTAGCATAGAAGTTTTTAACAGATTGCATATCTTCTTTACTATCGAGTAAATCATCTTCTAAATTACAAATTGTATCCACTAATGCAATGTTATCGTTTTGAGCTAATAGTACTTTTTTGATTATACTTAATGCGTTTGAAATCTCTTGAGAACCAGGATGTACAACAGATGTATTTTGGTCATTCATCTTTTCTAAATTTACTTTTTCTTCGCTAAATTTGTTTACAACAAATCGGACCAAATCATCTTCGTTTGAAGGAATATCCATGACATCAAAATATTCTTTTAGAATATCTTTTACTTTCTTCATTTTAGAAGCAGAAATTGTTTCACGAATAGATATACTTGTAGAACTTGTTTCTGACTTTTTACGTAAGAAATCAATTAATTGGTAATCTGTGGGTTGAATCGTTTGACCAGAATGCTTGATTGTAACCTTTTGATCATAAATCAATTTTGCGACAACATAGGCTACATCAATCTCTCTCCAACCATATGGAATATCTTGATAGCGTGATTGAATATCTGTCATAGTAAAATGAAGACCCATTGCTGCACTAGAATCTAAATAGTTATATACTTCTTCACAAGCCTGTTTATTTGATTCGATGCCTTCAAGTTCTGCTACTTCACCTTTTAAAAGAGCACGAATATCTGCTTCGCTGCTTGCTTGGTCATCAATTAATGATAAGCCTGAATACGTATGTTCAACTAAAGTTTCCAAAGCATTATCTAAAACAGCTTTTACACTAGTATCAGATAAATTTACGACTGCACCATCAATATAGAACTTTCCTTTTATAATAGCTTCACTTAATTTCTCTTTAGCTTCATTTTGAAGGCGACGAGCTTCTCTTTGTTTATTCGTTATAATATCTTGAATAGATTGTGGTAATTGATTTACGTTCTTTTGTTTAATGAATTTATCAATCTTTAATACATTTTCAAGATCACTAAAAACAGAATATTCATTTGATAACTTACAAATTGCTTCATAATCTTTTGAATTCGTAATTAGTTTTAATTCATTTGCATCATTAGCTTCTGTTACAAAGCGAAGTTTCATTCCACCTGTAGTAATACCATGATTTTGTTCGTCAACAGACTTATCAAAATCAAAATCATATTGATAGCCATTCTTTGTGTATCTGTATTTCTTTGTAGTATAAATATCATCAAAAATTGTCTTACAGATTTGACTGATTACATTCGCTGCATCAACTGTTTGATTGCTGATTTCACGAGCAATATCTTGTTCTTCATCTGTTAAGAATTGATATATGTCGCCATTTCTAGAAATATAATTTTGCTTTTGAAGACGTTCTAATGATTCTACAACTTTACCTCTTAATACAATCTTATCTACAGTAATAGTATCTGCCATTAAGATCGTTAAGTTTTCAATATTGGATTTAATATCATCAATATAACGAATTAAATATAATAGTTTTAATAAATTAACGTCTTCTTCTGTTAATCCATCTCCATTATTGGCAGCTTTTTCTGCTCTTTCAATTACAGAACGAACCGAAGTATCTAAGAAACTGTGTAATGTATCATAGAAAGCATACATAGGAACCAATGTTAATTCATTGTTGTTTTCAATATGCTGAGCAGATTCTTGGAATCCATTAAGCATGGATCTTTCACCGCTTGATTGATGTTTACCGGCATGACCATGTTTACGTATTTCGTTAAATACTTTTTGCATGATTGTAAATTGATAAGGTACAAAAGGGAATATACGAGTAAATTCATCTTCTGATGTATAACCTTTAATATCTTTGACATCAGTATCAAATGCATATAGATTGCTTAAGACATTTCCATTATTCTCATACACACTATTCAAGATAGAGTTTGCTTCATCTGTTTTTGTAAGTAAACGCTTTTCAATAACCTCACCAACCGAAGAAGAAGTTAAACTTAAACGAATTGCGAAACGAGCCATGATACGTGAAAATTCATCGGCACGTACCTTAATCATTTCATCTAATGCTTCTTGTCCAGTCGCAACAATCCATACTTGTCCTCGACAAACAGAACCTAACTTTTCAATTAATGATTGTAAATTAAGCAACATACTTGTATTTGTTCCAATATATTGTCCAGCTTCATCAATCATAAATAATAAACGGAAACCTTTTGGTTTTGTATCTACATAAGCCTTGATTTCATCCACCAATTGACCAATAGAAATATCAGCTGTTTCTGTGCCATCAAACCAATGTTGAGCTGTTGTTTCATTCATGATATCTGCCTGAACTAAAGCATCTACAATATCTTGTTCAAAAAATTGATATTCTGCACGAGTATCTATCCAAGATTCACCATTTATTTCTTCATAAGCGGACTTAAAAGCATCCATTTTACCTTGCTTGGTAATAAATTGTTCCAATTTAGCTAGTTTTAAATCGTTTCCATAAAAACCTAAATGATCATAGAATACTTTGGCAAACACTTTTAATACCGCTGTATCATCTTTATGCATAGAACCTTCCACATCGATATTGAAAAGAATTGTTTCTGTAGGAACTTGAGTTGCTGTTCTTACATTCATGAAAGTCGCTTCATCATCAAATTTTTCTTCAAAATAATCAACTGTATTTTTATTTCCAATTTTCTTATTTTCTAGCAAATAAGAAAGCATCTTTAAAAAGTGTGATTTACCACTACCGAAGAAACCAGTAATCCATACACCAACATTGTCAGTAGGTGTATGAAACGATTCACTATATTCATTAAAAAATTTAGTGAAATGTTTTTTTAATTCTTTTGTAACAACATATTCTTTAACTTCTTGTTCTATTACATCTTCTTTTCCTTGTTCTACTTGAACAACACCATTAATCGTACGATCAATGTCATCTCTAAACATCTCTTTAATTTTCATAGTCCCTCTCTCCTTATATCATGTTGAATGCACGATAATATTCATTTGGTTTTAACTGATTAAATAATTTAACGCAATGTCCATCAAATGTTCCTGGATACAAAACAACGATTGGCTTATCATTCATATCTTCTTGTAAAGCATTTAGTAAAGCATGTACTCTTATAAATGGAAATGCTTTTCCAACTCCAGTAATAAGTAACAATTCCTTATCTTCACCAAAATTATCAATTATCTTTTTGGCATATGTTTTCGCATCACATGTTTTTTCAAATTGCTTTTCTAAAAACTCTTTCCCTCTTCTTATTCCCAGTTGAGGAATTCTATCTAAAATCCGCTTATCTTTGCAAATCGATAAAAATGTTTCGTATAAATCCACGATTTGAATATTGCATTTTAATGATTCGTTTTTTAGTAGTTCTGTGAAATGTCTTACTGACATTTCGTCTTTAGAATCGTAACAAAACATACGAATATTCACTTCGTTGCTTAAACCTTTTCCTTGTAGAAAATCATCTTTCTGAATCGTTTCTTTTAAGTTATCGAGTCTTTCTGTAATTTCCGACATGATAGCCTCCTTACATACAACCAAACGCTATAAGCGCTTCTCTGTCTCCAATATGCTCTATGGCATCTTTAATTGAAAAATCTATTAATACTGTATTTAGTGTTTCGGATTTGTTGTTATCTAAATATTCATTCTCAACAAGTAATTTCTTTAACACTTGCTTGCTCTTATTGATTGTTGAATCGCTCCATGAAGCAACAGTATCGTTTTGTTCTTGCATCCTTGTAAAGAATGAATTTATATCCATTTTTGTAAATGACATATCTTTTGTTCTAAACTTTTCACCGATTACTGTGATCATGAAATCTCTGACAATACGATAATAGTTCATCATAATATATAAACACGCTTGTTTCGCAGCATCAGAAGGATCATAAGCAACTATGCTTATAAGTTCATTGCTATCTACCGCATGAAACCTTGCTAGACAAACTTTGCATAGATTATCAATCATCTTTTCGGTAGGATATTGAAATAAATTATCTTTAACCACTTCATTAACGATTTCTTTATCATCTTTTCCTTCACATAACAACTTTGCGACAATTCTCATTTCATTAAATAAAAATTGTTCACGCGTTATCGTTCGGTAATCCACATTTTGGCTCATTTTCTATCACCAATAATTTCTACTATTTCATCAAATGAACATTTAAGATATTTACAAATTTTTATCAACGTTTCCATTGATACCATTTCATTTTTAGATAATTTAGCTAAAGTATTAGGCGTAAGACCAGCAGCACTTGCTAGTTCAGTTTTTTTCATGCCTCTATCAATTAATAATTTAAATAAGCGATTATAACTAATCATACTTTTTCCTCTTTCTGATAAGAACAGTATATCATATTCAAAGAATTAATATTTATATCATTTAGATGATATTTTATGTTTAATAGGTAATTTTTATTATTTTAAATATGCTAAATTAACTTACCGTGGACTTGTAATTTATTCATGTATTGAGAAACTAAATTAATTGTGGTTCTATAACGCTTTCGTAGTTATCGCAAATGGATAACGTATCATCCATGACAACTTTTCATATAATTCATTAATATTCATCTCCATAAATCTACGTATATATACAAACAATGTGGTATATCGGATAATTTTCTTCGTTTCCCCCTCGATTTTGAGCTGGTTTATTTTTGATGGCAGAGTGAATATGGTTACAACGTTTAGATATTCTACTTGTAATTTAAAATTATGAATGCCAAAATCTGTAGATACATTACTACTTAATATATAATTATATATTTTAACTTAATTTATATCATTATAACTTTTATCATGTTAGTATACTATATAATAAAGTTATAAGGAGATAGAGTAATGAATGCTTTAGATATACTTGGTCTTAAAATCAATTTCAATAAATGGAATAAAGAAAAACAATTACCTTTATTTATTTTGGATAATTTTTTAGTTCAAAAAGCAATCATCAATGATATTGAGTGTTTATCTTTAACTCCTAAGGGAGACCTACCAACTCTACCAGCATTTAAGAAACAAATAAGTATCATAAAGGAAATAGAAAACGTACCTATCTTTCTACAATTAGATGCTATTTCTTCATTCAGAAGACAAAATCTTCTTGAAAATAAAATTCCATTTATTCTGAAAGATAAAATAGTTTATCTACCTTTCATGGCAACTTATTTAACCAATGCACAGTATGAAGATAAAAACGTTGAAAAAATATCTTTAGCCACTCAATTATTATTTACGTGGATTTTGTATCAAAATGCAAATAAGTATTATGTAAGTGATGCGGTTAAATCACTTGGTTTTTCAAACATGACACTTACAAGATCATATCGTCAACTATCTACAACACAACTTTTTGAAGAGCATAAGGATGGTAGAAAAATATTTCTAACAACAAACCTATCTAAAGTAGACTTATTCAACAAAATGTGGCCTTACTTACAGTCCCCATTTTATACACAAGGGTATATCTTAAAAAAAGAAATCACTAAAGATATGATTCCAGCTGGTGAGTTTGCATTTAGTCAATACACTTACATCAATCCACCTAATCTTAAGACATATGCCATAGAAAAGAAGCATGTCAAAAATATTAAATTGCAGAGGGAATGTTATTCATATGATGAGCAAGTCGAGTTACAAATATGGAAATACAATCCGCTACTCTTTAGTCAAAACAAAAAAGACATCGATGACATTTCTTTAATCCTATCTCTATTAGGAAACGAAGATGAAAGATTAGATATTGAAATCGAAAATTTACTAAAGAAAATATTTAAGGAGACGTTTTAGCATACTATGATTGGAATTGCATCATTCAAAGAATATTTTAAGGGTTTCGAAGATCAATATGTAATTATTGGAGGAACCGCATGTGAACTTTTGATGTCAGATAAATCATTAAATTTCCGTACCACTAAAGATATTGACATGGTACTAATTATCGAAACTCTGACAAAAGAATTCTGTGAGATATTTTGGCAATATATCAATGATGCAGGTTACGAACATATAAGCACAACAACTAACAAATCTGAATACTACCGTTTCTCAAACCCAAAATCTCCTGATTACCCTAAAATGATTGAATTATTCTCTAGAAAACAAGATTGGCTTTTATCATCCATAAAACAGAATATAATACCAATTCATATCGATGACGAAGTTTCAAGTCTATCCGCCATTTTATTAGATGATACTTATTACAACTTCCTTACCGAAGGGATATCAAAGATTGATGATATCTCTATCCTTAATGCAGAACACATCATTCCATTTAAAGCCAAAGCATGGATAGACTTAACATATAGAAAAGAACATGGAGAACTAATTGATAGTAAAGATATTAAAAAGCACAGAAATGATATTGTTCGTTTATCTACTTTACTATCACCAAACTTAAATATGACTTTACCAAATAAAATTAAAGAAGATTTATCATCCTTTATTCAAAAATTAAATGAAGAAGAATTCAATCTTAAGCAAATGGGTATAAATCATATTTCTAAAGAGGAACTCATTCAATTTCTAAATCAATTTTATAGCTTATAGAATTAGTTTATTTTATGACTGATTATTCTTAATGTACTAATAATATTTTAAAACCAGCAAAAAATTATTCGCTGGTTTTAATTTCTGATTTCGCTTGTTTGTATTATTCCCACTCAATTGTTCCCGGTGGCTTGGATGTGATATCCATGGCTACACGGTTAACATGTTTTACTTCGTTTACGATACGTGTGGAGATCTTATCGAGTACATCGTATGGGATTCTTGCCCAGTCTGCTGTCATACCATCGATAGATGTAACTGCACGAATAACGACTGTGTAGTCGTATGTACGTTGGTCTCCCATAACACCTACAGAGCGGATATTTGGTAAGCATGTAAAGTACTGCCAGATATCTCTTTCAAGTCCTGCATTGCGGATTTCTTCACGTAAGATTAAGTCTGAATCACGAACGATTTCTAACTTCTCTTCTGTGATTTCTCCAAGTACACGGATACCAAGTCCTGGTCCTGGGAATGGTTGACGCCATACCATTTCTTCTGGTAGGCCTAACTCTGTACCTAATGCACGTACTTCATCCTTGAACAACTTGCTTAATGGTTCAATCAGTTTGAAGTTCATATCTTCAGGTAAGCCACCTACGTTGTGGTGTGACTTAATTGTCTGCGCTGTCTTTGTACCGGATTCAATAATATCTGTATAAAGTGTTCCTTGTGCTAACCACTTAATATCTGTTCCTTGTAAGAGTTTCGCTACTTCATCACGGAATGTATAGATGAATTCACTACCGATAATCTTACGTTTCTGTTCTGGATCTGATACACCAGCAAGCTTATTCAAGAAACGTTCTCTTGCGTCAATCTTGATGAGGTTGAGTGACATATTACGTGTGAATGTTTCCATAACACCTTCTGCTTCACCCTTACGTAATAGACCGTGATCGATAAACATGCAGTATAGGTTCTTACCAATTGCCTTATCTAATAAAGCAGCTACTACAGATGAATCTACACCACCAGATAATGCTAGTAATACCTTATCATCGCCAACTTGTGCTCTGATTTCTTCTACCTGTTGGTTTACAAAATCCTTCATTGTCCAGTTATTTTCAGCCTTGGCAATATTGAATACGAAGTTTCTTAACATATCTAGTCCATACTCAGAATTACGTACTTCTGGGTGGAACTGTAATGTGTAGATTTTCTTTTCATCATTTGCACTAGCAGCGTATGGACATGTATCACTACTTGCTACGGAATGGAATCCTTCTGCGAGTGTGGATACTTGGTCACCATGACTCATCCATACAATTTGCTTTTCAGGTAAACCTGCAAATAATGGAGATGTTGTATCTACTGTAATCTCTGTACGACCATATTCCTTCTTGTCAGATGGTGTGACGTTACCACCATTCATAAAGTGTGTCATCTGCATACCATAACAGATACCTAAAATAGGTAAGCCTGATGTAAAGATAGCTGGATCACACTTTGGTGCATCCTTTTCATATACACTGTTTGGGCCACCAGAGAAGATAATTCCCTTAACATCTTGCATTGCAACGATTTCTGCAAGTGTCATATCTCCTGGATGAAGTTCACTATAAACCCCAAATTCACGAATACGTCGTGCGATTAACTGGTTGTATTGACTTCCAAAATCTAAGACGATAATTTTATCTGCCATTCTAATCTCCTACTCTCTTATTACATTACAAATATCATACATGATAATTGTATTTATTGCTCTGGGTTTTTGCAATTATTTCCTATTTCTCAAGATGCTAATGAGAATAAAAAAATTGGAGAATTTTATCGACACATGAATTCTCCAATATATCTAATTTTATTTGAAGACACCACCATTATTCAAAAATTTCTTAAGAAATTCAGCTTGGTGTTCTTGAGTAGTATATGTTCCACCCTTCATCTTCTTCATTTCTTTCTGTTCATTCTCTAGGTTCTTCTTGACTGCTTGTAATAATTTTTCAGCATCTTTTTGTGGTATCACTACAATACCATCATGATCCCCCACAATAATATCTCCCGGCATAACAACTTGACCACCACAACAAACTGGCACATTCATTTCTCCTGGTCCACTGCGATATGGGCCTAATGGTGTCTGTGTGATGCCATAAACAGGAACTGTACTGTTCTTGATATCATCAATATCTCGAATGGCACCATTTACAACAAATCCACCTAATTGCTTTTCCTTTGCGTAGGTAGTCATCATACCGCCAACAAGTGCTCGATTGGTAAAGCCTGCACCATCAATCACGATGATATCTCCTGGCTTTGCATAATCTAACGCAAGTTGCGCTACTAGATTATCACCTGCTGGAACTTTTACCGTAAAAGCAGGCCCACATAACGGAATATCATTGAAGGAATGTATTCCATCAAACATACAGTTCATCTTATAACAGCAATCTCCAATATTTGCAGATGGCAAACTTCGATATGCTTCTATCAGCTCTTGCGAAGGTCTTTGAAAATCTATAAATGCACGAAATCCAATTGTCATACTACCTTCTGTCCTTTCTCTTTCGAACAACATCCATAATCGTTCCATCTCTAGACTCAATAATCGCAATTACTTTGTCTTCGTACTCAAGAGGAGAAGGTTCTCCTGCCATGCAATATGCGATATCTCTTAATTCTTCAATTGTTTTGATTGTAAGATGTGCTTTATGTGCTGCTTCTAATAAATCTGTTCTCTTTGGATTGATTGCAATACCATAATCTGTAACAATTACATCAACTGTATCTCCTGGTGTTGTAACGGCTGTAACTTCATTACGTATCGTTGGGATTCTACCTTGTAATAATGGTGTAATAACAATTGTGCACTTTGCGCCTGCCGCTGTATCAGGATGCCCACCCTGTGCACCTATCAATTGACCTTCAGAACTAACAACGACATTACAGTTAAAATGAATATCTGCTTCCAAAGTCCCTAGAATAACAAAGTCTAACTTATTGACAACTACACCTTTGCAGAATGGATCTGCATACTCTTTAGTCGTAATTGAATAGTGCTTTGGATTTGAAATTAGATTTTCAATCGAAGGAATATCAAAATCCTGTGTATCTAGAAGGCAATTGACTAGCCCTTCCTCCAATAGGTCACACATAGGTTTTGACATACCACCTGCACCAAAACTCATATGAATATTTTGTTCTCTCATTTTTTGAGCAAGACATTGTGCTGTCGCAATAGATGCTCCACCAATTCCGGCTTGAAATGAGAAACCATCTTTAAATGTTGGCATGCATGCAATAAAATCCGCACAACTTTGAGCCATCATTAATTTTCTCATATTAGTAACAAGACGTGCAGCACCTGTAGCAATCTTTTCTGAATCCCCAATCGCATCTACTTTTATGACATAGTCAACGTTCGTCATACTGATATCTGCCGGAAAATTTGGGAAAGGAACAATGCAATCTGTAAGAACTACAACGTGTTCTGCATATTCTGCATCGATTGCAGCATAGGATAAAACACCACAATTACTGTTCCCTCCAACTCCACGACAATTACCATACTCATCGCAACTAGGTGCCCCAATAAATGCAATATCGATCTTTGTTTCACCAGTTTCGATTGCACGTACTCTTCCGCCATGAGAGCGTAAAACTGCAATTCCTTTTAACTTGCCTTGACTGATTGCTTCACCAATTTTACCTCGAACGCCAGAAGTTTCGATATGCGTCACAGTGCCATCTTCAATCATCGGAACAAGATCATCCTGTGCCTTGCTAAGTGAACTAGCACAAATCGTAATATCTTTATAACCTAACTCATGAATCGTATTCATGACCTGCATTACAACGAGATCTCCTTCACGAAAATGATGATGAAAACTAATTGTCATGCCGTCATGTGCACCACATTTTTGTAATGTCTCTTTGATACTATTCTGTATTTTAGTGTCACTGCCACCAATGCGTGTTCGTGACTTTACTGGTGCTTTGTTATATTCATATTGATCAAAATGATATGTTCCCTGAAAGACTGCTTTCCCTGTCTTTTCTAATACTTCTTGTGGAATTTCTCTTCCTACTGCGTTAAGCATTTTCCACCTCCTGATATACTCCAGCTGCTTTTGCTAAATCAATTGTTCTCTTTGCACCTTCATAGAATGCAATATCAATCATCTTACCGTCTACAGTGAATACACCAATTCCTTGCGCTCTTTTTTCATCAATTTCTTTTACAACCTTATCCGCAAAAATGATTTCATCTTGACTTGGTGTAAACACCTCATGTACAACTGGGATCTGTCTTGGATTGATAATTGATTTCCCATCAAATCCCATATCATGAATTAATTTTGTTTCCGTCTTGAGTCCATCCATATCATCAAGATTTGTATATACAGTATCGAAGCACTGTACATTTGTAGCTCTTGCAGTAATTATCATCAGTTGTCGTGCTCCAGATAGTTCTACACCTGTACCTGTAATTACAGTATGTAAATCTTTTGTATAATCTCCTGCAGATAGAGCAACTCCAAACAACCTTTCAAATGCTGTACATATTTCTTTTAGATTCATCACTCCTTTGGCTGATTCGATTGCCGCCATCAGTAGTGTTCTACCCACTTCAACATTTGCCTCTTTTTCAGCCTTCAAAACCTCTTCTTCAACTGCTTTTACATCTTCTGCGGATTCCGTTTTTGGAATACGTATACTATCACATCCTGCAAATACTGCACAGCGAATATCTTCCTTCCAAAACGACGTATCAATTCCATTAATACGTACCACTTTTTCACAATTGTGATAGTCAACATTTTTTAAAGCATGTGCCAACTCAAATCTGGCTGCGTCTTTCTCGCTTAACGCAACCGCATCTTCCAAATCGAAGATTAGAGAATCTGGTTTATAAATAAATGGATCTTTTAATAACGTTGGTTTTTGTGCATTCAAGAACATCATAGTTCTACGTAAACGATTTTTATGATTCATACAATAAATCTCCCCATGGAATTTGATCAACTTGTTTTAAACTACGATAAATTGCGGCTTCTAGTCGTGCACGAATTGTATAATCAAATGCACCCATATCCTGTACATTCACAGTAATATTATTTATCTTTAATTTTTTTAGTGTATCTCGGATAACATCTTCAATTCTTTGACCATATTCATACACAACTTTTGATTCGATTTGAATTTGAATGTCACCATTCCCTTTTAAAACTGTAATGAAACAATCATTCTTTTCTAACGTACCAGCACTTGCTATTTCATTTATTTCCATACTTTTTCCTCTTTACGTAAATTACTGGATCTATATAGTTACTGTATCATTAAAATAAATATCTCAATTAATAAAATTATGTGATTTTCTCCTTCGTAGAGACAAAAAAACCATGCGAAATATTCACATGGTAATGTTTTTACTTATTCAGCTGGGATAACGGAACCATCAGACCAGTTCTTCTTGATGAATTCACGGATTTCGTCAGACTGTAATACCTTCACTAAAGCTTGAATCTTTTCATCCTTTTCATGACCTTCTTGGCAAGCAATGATGTTTACATATGGATTCTTTGAATCAGCCTTTTCAAGGATTAATGCGTCAGAGCCTGGCTTTAGACCTGCATTAATTGCGAAGTTACCGTTGATAGCTACCAAGTCACCTTCACCGTTTTCATAAGCTGTTGCGAGTAATTCTGGTTTTACTTCCTGGAACTTTAAGTGCTTAGGATTGTTTGTGTCGTTATCGATGTCTGCGATTGTTAAGTTTAATACATCTGCGTTTTCTGGTAACTTCACTAAGTTTTCCTGTGCAAGAATTGCTAGGATACGACCGTTATCTGCTACAGAGTTAGAAATAACAACTGTTGAACCATCCTTGATGTCAGAAACGTTCTTGATTGTCTTAGAGTAGATTCCAAATGGTTCGATATGAACTCCACCTACATTGGCAATCTTGTAGTTCTTTTCATTCTTTTCCTTATCAAAGAATGGAACGTGCTGGAAGAAGTTTGCATCTGCTTCCCCATTAGATACTGCTTCGTTTGGAATGAAGTAATCATCTGTGATTGTTACTTCAAGGTCGATGTTGTACTTGTCTTTTAAAATGGACTTCGCTTCATCTAGAATCACTGCGTGTGGGTTAGCAGTTGCAATCACTGTTAACTTTGTACTGTCTGAAGAAGTTGTTGATGCACTTTCTTTTTTGGATGTTCCACAAGCTGTTAAGCCTAATGCGAATGTAGCTGCTGCAATAATCTTTGTAATCTTGTTCATGAGTTTTCTCCCTTTTATTTTTTGTATATTTATCGTTTATCGATTCGTTTTACGATTGCATCACCGAACCACTGTATAACAAATACAATGATGATAATGATGATGGTTGAAGTATAAAGTATTAATTCATTTCTTCTTGCAAAACCATATAAGTATGCGAGGTTTCCAAGTCCTCCAGCACCGATGGCTCCTGCCATTGCTGTATAAGAGATTAAGGAAATACCTGTTACTGTAATTCCTGAGATTAAAGATGGTAATGCTTCAGGAAGTAATACTTTCAAAATAATTTGCCAATTGCTGGCACCCATTGCTTTACTTGCTTCAATGGTACCTTTGTTTACATCTTGGAATGCGATGATACACATTCGTGCATAGAATGGTGCTGCCGCAAATACCAGTGAAGGTAAGGCTGCTGTAGCTCCTAACATCGTACCTACAATCAACTTTGTAAATGGAATCAAGATAATCAGTAAGATGATAAATGGAATCGCACGTAATACGTTGATAATCACATCAATCACTCGATTGATAATCTTGTTTTGGAATAATCCACCCGTTTGTGTACAGTACAATAGAATACCAATTAGTAATCCTAGGACTGTCGCAAGTACAAGTGATACGGCTGTCATATAGAGTGTTTCATTGATAGCTTTGAATAGCTGATCTAAATTAAGTACGCCACCTATCATTAGAGCACCTCCACAATAACATTGTTGTCAGTTAAGTATGTCACAAACTTGTTGTAGTCACTATCAACTCCACCACTAATATGAATGTATGTTACACCCATTGGTCCAACAGAGGATTGTGAGATGTTTGACTCTACAATCGATATCTCAAATGGTACAAGTCTTGCCGCATTGATAATCGTTGGCTGCTCTGCATTATTTCCTGTAAAGGATAAACGAAGTAACTTACCACTTGGATATTTCTCTTTCAAACTTTCAGCTAGTTCTTCGATTGTTTGGTTAGCTTCAATATTTTGTACAAATCTTCTTGTGACTGCGTGTTTTGGATGTTCGAACAACTGTTTAACTGTTCCTTCTTCCACAATCTTTCCATCACTCATCACAGCCATTCGTGTACAAATCTTTTGTACAACTTCCATCTGGTGTGTAATCATCACGATGGTGATTCCTAAGCGACTATTAATTTCTCTTAATAGTTCAAGAATCTGTTCTGTTGTATCAGGGTCTAGTGCAGAGGTTGCTTCATCGCATAGTAGAATTCTTGGAGAATTCGCTAATGCTCTTGCAATACCAACTCTTTGCTTCTGACCACCTGATAATTCACTTGGATATGCATCCTCTCTACCAGTTAAGCCTACCATTTCGATTAGCTCAGCTGCTCTTTGTTTTCTCTCTGCTTTAGGCACATGCGCGAACTCTAGAGGAAGTTCGATGTTTTCCGCGACTGTTCTACTCCATAGGAGGTTGAAGTGTTGGAAAATCATACCGATTTGTTGACGCTGTAAACGTAATTCTCTAGGACTAAGTTCCTTGATGTTAATACCATCAATCACTACATCACCAGCTGTCTGTACTTCTAGTTGATTAATCAAACGAATTAACGTACTCTTACCAGCACCGGAATATCCGATGATGCCGTAGATTTCACCATCGTTGATTGTTAATGAAACGTCGTTTACCGCATGGATGTTTTCTTTGTTTGCTTTGAATGTTTTAACTATGTTACTTAATTCAATCATTGCTACCTCCTATCTATATAAACAAAAATCCCGCACTTACACTTACATGTAAGGACGGGATAAATAATCTCGTGTTACCACCTTAGTTTATATGCATTTCACAATACATACCTCATCGAGTACCAACATACTCTTTGTCTATAACGGGACATCCCGGTACCCCCTACATTTCGGAAGTACAACTCCAAGACCATCTTCACTAAACCTTCGTATATCCTCTTCTCAGCATTCGAGGACTCTCTGTGATACTATCTTTCAGCTACTCTTCTTATCATCGCCTATGGTTATAGTTTATTTTGAATTTAATAAATGTCAATAACTTTTTTGAATTTTATTTACAAATTAGTTTTTCAATACAACTAAACTTTTTAGTAATTGCAAAAATAGCCACCAACAAAATAAGTGTTGTTATTAAACTACCTTCTAAGCCAAAACTGCCACCATTAATAAGCGTAGTTGCATCACTTAGTTTTGAAAAAAGAACAAATTGCTGATTACCATTGCCTGATACAGCAACTCCTAAAAGTGGTCCCTGCATAAAATTCCAAGCAGAATGTAAAGCGCCTATGAACCATAAACTATTTGAATGATAGCGAATTAGCGCAGTAAATACACCAAATATAACAAGATTAATAAATGCTAGTATTGAAATTCCATCGTTCCCCAAATGCATTACAGCAAATAGTAAACTTGTCAACGCAATTACCATTGGAAGTGGAAGAAATGTGTTTAGTCTTTTGTAAAGATATCCTCTAAATAGTACCTCTTCGCTCATTCCCTGAAAGAGATAGCCAACAAAGAATAAACAAAGCATAGCTATATTTCCATGTTTAAATATCAATTCAACCTGGAAACCGCCAAGCCCAAGAGAAATAAGCCAAATCAATATAAATAAGATTAGACCACAAATATACCCTTTGATATATTTTGAAATGCAATTCTTACGTTCAAATGGCAACATATCCGGTTCTTTACGATGATATATTACATATAAGACTACTATTAAGATAATATTGAGTATAAGAAGGCAACCAAAAAATACTGGATCATATTCTAAATCATGTAAAATATAACTAGAAAGATCCCGTGAATTCATATTTTTTCCATGTAACTGCAGCATTTTAATTGTAAATAAAACGGTTAAAATAATAACACTAATCAGTTCCGTTACTATTTCCCATAAAACAGTCTTGAAAAAAATCCAACATACACGTAAGCCATTATTGACATACTTCATAAAATTTATCCTCTTTGAAGTACTACAAACGAACTTGGTCCGATTGTAAGAGTTGTATCTTCAATAGATGCTTTTCCAATTGTGTAGATTGGCTTATAACCTTGTAGCTCATATAGAGAGATTGTTTCTTCTACGCTACTTGGATTGATTGCTAGTATCAACTTTCCACGTTTATATACAAATGGCATCTTCTCCTTCTCTGCATAAATTACATTAAAGTCTGCGTCAGCCTGTAAGTCTGCATGCATGTGACGTAGTGCCACAAGAGATTTTGTTGTAGCGTAGAGAGATTTTTCATCATTAAGTTGATCTGCCACGTTTGGCGCATCTTCCGATGAATCCACTGCGAGATAGAGTTGATGTGCTTCGGCTGTTGAAAAGCCCTTGTTTGCGCTGTTATCCCACTGCATTGGAGTACGTGAACCTGTACGATGAAAGCCACCTTCTTTAGAACGGATATCCTTCATATAGCGCATACCAATTTCATCACCATAATAGATAAATGGAACGCCTGGCATTGTTAAGATAAATGCATATGCAATCTTTAACTCTTCTGGTGTTAATGTATTTGCTGGACGTGATGTATCATGGTTGCATGTAAACATAGAGATATAACCATTCTGCTTTGTTGCCTTATATTTAGGCATATAGTCATTTAAGAAACGACAGATATCACCCTTACCACTCTTTAAGAAGAAGCTATTATCTTCCCCACCTGTTTCATAATCACGTAATAAAGTGTTATATCCATTGTGCCAATGATCTAAGTAGAAGTCCATGTGGAACCCACCACCATTGATAGCCTGTTCTGGATTGGACCATTCACTGACAAGTGCTGCCTCTGGGTATTCTTTATCGAGCATATTACGAACATCTCGCCAGATTTTCGCAGTCGCTGATTTCTTGTTATCATCATTTTTAACAAGTGAATCTGCCATATCTACACGGAAGCCATCTGCACCATGATCCAACCAAAAGCGCATAATATCTTTCATTGCTTCTTTGGTAGTGATTGCTTCTGGACTATCCACTGCAGACATCCAACTCTCTGTACGATCTAACCAACCGTAGTTAAGTGCTGGTTGAGACGCAAAGAAGTTTAACATATATGCCCCATTACGATCAGACATACCTGCCATATATGGGTGGTCTTTTACACCTACAAAGGCACCATTTGTCCATACATAACGACTAGAGTATTCATTTTCTTCTGGTTGCTTACTTGCGTTAAACCAAGCATGTTCATCAGACGTATGACCAGGTACTAAATCTAGCAATACTTTGATACCACGTTTATGTGCTTCCTCAAATAAACGATACGCATCTTCATTTGTACCATAACGAGCTGCGACCTTCTTATAGTCCCTAACATCGTATCCTGCATCCATAAATGGTGAGTCATACATTGGATTGATCCATAATGCATTACAGCCTAGTTCTTTGATGTAATCTAACTTCTGGATGATACCTTCTAAATCGCCGATACCATCTCCATTTGTATCATAGAATGACTGTGGATAGATCTCATAAAATACTGCATCTTTTAACCATGTTGGCATAACTTATTCTCCTAAAATTTCTAAAATATCCCCTGAAGTAACGATTTGATACTGGAAGTTTGGATATTCTTGTTGTAATGATTCTAATTCTTTTTGAATTACTTTTTCTTTGCGGTGTGCTGTATTTAATAATATACCAGTTACACCACAAGATGCCGCAACTTGCATATCACTACCAACTTCATTCCCAATCATGACGCAATCACAAACATCAAGTTGATGGTCATCTAGTACTTTTTGCATAAATGCTTTTTCTGGCTTACGGATACCGTAATCAGCAGAGATATACATATGATCAAAGTATGGGATTAAATCACAGATACCCATCTCCGCTAGCGCAAAGGAACGTTGCGCATTTGACAGTAAGATGATCTGATGACCTTGTTGCTTTAGTGTTTGTAATGTTTTGATAGTATTGCGATATGGTTTACAACGTACTCTTGTCAAACGTCTAAACTCTGTTTCAATAAAGAGTAACCATGTTTCTTTGTCTTGGATTGATAATACTTCTGCATGCAGTGGTGCTTCATCATATAGACGTTTGAATACATTTTTAAATTGTATATCTATATATGTATCAGGATGTAATTCTTCTACTCGCTTCCACTCTTCTTCATTAAATTTTAAATATGCTTGTTCAAACTGTTCTGGAGTGTAGATTGCACCATAACATGCATACATGTCTGATAGTACTTTCCACACCTTATGATTATGTAATTCCGTATGAATATCAATGAGTGTTCCATACAAGTCAAAGATATATGTTTTCATGTGGTTCCTCCTGATTCATATCTATCATACTACAATTTTATAAAGTAAACGGCAGGACCAAAAGGTTCTACCGTTTTTGTTTTGTTATCCTTTAACTGCGCCAGACATTCCTTCAACGTAGAATTTCTGCATGTATACGAATAAGATTGCGATTGGAAGAGAGATAATAACCGCACCAGCTGCGAAGCTTGTGTACCATTGGTTAATATATTCCTTCTGTAACATATTCCATAAACCGATTGCGACTGTAAATTGATCTGCGTTAGCACGAACAATAACCTTCGCAAAGATAAAGTCTACCCATGGCGCGATAAATGAAGTCATAACTGTATAGATGATGATTGGCTTTGATAATGGCATTGTTATTCTTGTGAATACTTGCCATTGTGTAGCACCATCCATAATCGCTGCTTCATCGACAGAACGTGGAATCGTATCAAAGTAACCCTTGGCAATTTGGAAGCCTAAACCAGTACCAGCAGAATAAACAATAATTAATGCTAAACGTACTGCAGATCCTTCTGTTAAACCAAGTGCCTTTAAGATATAGTATTCTGCAATCATCGCCATAAATCCTGGGAATAAACCAAGAATCATCGCTAAGTTCATATATGGCTTACGTAGCTTGAAACGCATACGAGATAAGCTATATGAAACAGATAATACGAAGAATGTTGAAATAATACATGTGAATACTGCGATGATGAGTGTATTTGCAAACATACGTGGGAAGTTTAAGACGTTACGATCTGTAAATAACTTAATGTAGTTTGCAAGTGTATATCCCTTAGGGAAGAATGTACTTACATAGGATCCCTGCTCAGCTCTAAAGCTAGTTAGGATGATCCAGAAAATTGGCAATACCCATACCGCCGCTAGCATTGCTAGGAATACATGAACGAAGAAGTTACCAACACGGCTGGATACGCTCTTTTTATTACGTTTTACTGTATTCGTACTCATTACATGAACGCCTCCTCATTCTGATAAGACTTCGATCTACGATATGTGATCAATGTGACTGTTGTTAAGATGATGAATGTCAAGATACCGATAACTGCACCTAGGTTATAGTACTGTTGATCGATTGTTAACTTGTACAACCATGTTACAAGCAAGTCTGTCTGACCTGCAGTATCTCCAACGTATGTTGGTCCACCACCTGATAAGAGGTAGATAACGTTAAAGTTATTGATATTGCCAACAAATGATGTAATCAAGTATGGTGTAGTAACAAATAACATGTATGGAAGTGTAATCTTAAAGAAGATCATCACCGGTCCTGCACCATCCATACGAGCTGCTTCATAGAGCTCACCTGGAATGTTCTGCAAGATACCTGTAACCTGTAACATTGTATATGGAATACCAATCCATAAGTTGATTATGATAATTGTGATTCTAGCCCACATCGCATCTGTTAAGAATGGTAGTGGCGCACTGATTAATCCATTGTTCTGTAATAACACGTTGATTGCACCTGATGGTTGTAACATGATGTTCATAATCATCAAGGAAATAAACTGTGGTACTGCAATAGATAATACAAAGCAGAAACGCCAGAATCCCTTTGCCTTTGTTTCCTTACGGTTGATAATCATTGCAAGGATCATACCTGTAATGTAGTTTAAGAATGTCGCAACAAGAGCCCAAACAACTGTCCAAGCAAGAACATGCCAGAACTGTTTACCCATGTTACCGCTGAAGTTTAATACACGCTTAAACTGTGTAAGTCCATTCCAGTCGAATAATTGTAAGTGTTCATCTTCTTTGGAATAGGATGTAAATGCCATACTGATCATATAAACTAATGGCACAATATTGAATACTAAGATACCAACACATGGTAATGACATCAATGTGATATGTAAGTTTCCATCTAATAGAGACTTCATATCTTCCTTGAAGGAATTGATGTATTCATTGTTTTCCTTCTTTAATTGTAGTTTGTATGCATGTTTGATCTGTAATACCCATAATAGGATAAAACCAGCAATGACAAATAATGCAACAACACCAAATAAGAGAATGAGCTGTGAGTTATCTCCGGCAGAATATTCGAAAATTTGTTTTGCTTCATTCCATACTTTGCCTTGTGCTTGATCACCCAGTGACGGTAACAATGATAAAGCATGGATCCCAGAAGTAGCCATATATAAGAAGAACGCTACTTCCAGAAGGAATATGAGGCAACCTTTGATTTTCTGCCCTTTCAAAAATACACCAAGTCCCATAAATGGGATGGATAGCTTCGTTTGTAAATCACCGGATGTTATCGCTTTTAACACGGTGACTTTGTCCTGAATCTTTTTATTTTCCATACGATTACCTCAATTCTATAAACGAAGAAGAATGCGGTTAAAATAAGTATCTCAACCACATTCTTTTAATCAGTAATGCAATATTATTGAACGGAAGCAGTGTTCATTGCCTTGTTCATGCTCTCTGTCTTTTCAGCAGCATTTTCGTGTGTTACTGTACCGGCAACGATTTCCTTACCCATTGATTCTGCTGGTGTCCAATATTGAGCCATGCCTGACTGTAGTGGCTGTACAATTGAAGCAAAGTCCATTGTATCCATCTGTGCCTTTGCCAATGCATCAGAAACATTCAATGATGTGTCTGTAGGAATGATATTACGTAAGTCGTAGTGAGCTTGTTGAGCCTTTGCGCTACCTAAGAATGAAGCTAATGCAACTGCAACTTCTGGATTCTTACTTGTTGGGTTAACACCAATAGCCTTAGAACCTGCGAATGCCTTTAACTGTAATTCCTTACCATTTAATGTGTACTTAGGAGGAGCTACAATACCAACGTTTTCTTTACCTAAAGCGTCAACAACTGCCTTGTAATCCCAAGTACCTGAGAATAATGCATTGACTGTACCATCAGCTAATGTGCTTGGTGTTAGACCAGCCGCATCCTTGAAGTTAGGATTCTTAACTAAGTCAACTAAGTAATTTGTAACTGCTGTACCCTTTTCACCACCGAAATCGATACCAGCTTTAGCATCTGCTCCATTTTCACCGAATAATGTGCATCCGTTAGCTGCGTAGAATGCTTGAATATACCAAGAGTTAGATAGCGGGAAACCAACCTTACCCTTTGTAAGCATTGTATCTAAGTTCTTTACATCATCTTCTGTGAAGACGCGCTTGTCATAGTACATGAACCATGTGTTTGCTGTAAATGGAACACCATATACAGAGTTTTCATAAGTTACTGTGTCAACAGTAATATCGCTGTTGTTCTTCTTGATTGCTTCAACTGCAGATCCACCTAATTCAGCAATTGCGTTAGCTTTTATTAAATCAGGAATCTGGTCGTTTGCGAACATATAAACGTCAGCTGCTGCTGATGGGTCAGCTGCTACTAATGTCTTCGCATCACCTTCAGGACATACACCTGTGTTGAATGTTAACTTCCATTCTGGGTGAGCTTCTTGGAAAGCATCTAATTGCTTCTTGAGCCAATTACCCTGTTCTTCTGATTGATCTTCAGACGGTGTCCACACTGTAAGTGTTACTTCCTTTGAATCTGAAGCTGTCGTGTTTGATTCTTTCTTGCCACCGCATCCTGCTAATGCAGAGATACCCATTAAAGCAGCCATACCAAGTGATACTAACTTTGTACTTTTCATGTTTTCCTCCCGAAAAAGTATATGATTTCGTAAACGTTACTGGAAACGTTTACAACTTTATAGTTTTATTTTATGCAAAGCGCTTTCAAATTTCAATATCTTTTTATGAAATTTTGAAATTAATACTCTAAATTCTGATGAGATTCTCTTCCAAAGATGTGCATGACATTACCACCGAATGTAAAGTCGATCTTATCGCCAATCTTGAATGTTCTACCATTTAAATCCAATGTTGGAACGATGATAATGCTGTCTTTACCACATGCTTTTACGTGTAAGTGGATTGCAGATCCCATCATTTCACTTACGTCAACGATACCTTCGATTATCTTTCCACTATCTCCACCAAGTGAGATGTGTTCAGGACGTACACCAACTGTAATTGGCTGTGGTTGTACGTTCTTTTCGGCCAATAGGGCTTGTTTTTCTTCAGAAACTTCCATCACCGCATTGTCTAACTTCACGCAGTATTTACCAGCTTCATTCTTTAAGAGCTCACCGCTGTAGAAGTTCATCTGTGGCATGCCGATAAAGCCTGCTTCGAACTCATTAATTGGATGATCAAATAATTGCTGTGGTGTTCCAACCTGTTGAATAACGCCATCCTTCATGATAACGATACGATCACCAAGTGTCATTGCTTCTGTCTGGTCATGTGTTACATAGACAAATGTTGCTTTAATCTTCTGTCTTAACTTGATAATTTCAGCACGCATCTGGTTTCTTAACTTCGCATCCAAGTTAGAAAGTGGTTCATCCATCAACAATAGTTTTGGATTACGTACAATTGCACGTCCAATCGCAACACGCTGTCTTTGTCCACCAGATAAAGCCTTAGGCTTACGATCTAAATATGGTGTTAAGTCTAAGATTTCAGCCGCCTCTTCAACCTTTACCTTGATTTCATCAGCTGGAACTTTATGCATCTTGAGTGGGAACTCAAGATTTTGACGAACACTCATATGTGGATATAATGCATAGTTCTGGAAAACCATCGCAATATCACGGTCTTTAGGAGATACGTTGTTCATTAGCTTACCATCGATGAATAATTCTCCACGTGTAATATCTTCCAATCCCGCAATCATACGTAATGTTGTGGACTTACCGCAACCAGAAGGACCTACTAATACGATGAATTCCTCATCGCCAATTTCTAGATTGAAATCATCAACCGCAACCACACCTTCATCTGTGATCTTTAGGTTTGTTTTCTTTACTTCGTCCTTCTTTTTCTTCTTTACCTCACCACTGTTTGGGTAAATTTTTTGAACATGCTTTAGACTTACTGTTGACATCTTACTTTTCCTCCACTGGTTTTTTTATACGAATACTCTCTCCTGCTAATACATGAAATGGAATAATTTCATGTATGCCAGGTTTGTTGTAATTTAATCTTAATAACAAGTCATCTACACTGCGTTTTGCAAGTTGTGAAGCATCTTGCTCAACAGTTGCTAGACGTGGTGTTACATATCTTGCAAAGTCAATGCCATCATTACCGATGATGGATATATCTTGTGGAACCTTTAACTTACGGTCATTGATTGCACGTAGTGCACCAATTGCCACAACATCACTGACCGCATAGATTGCGGTAACTTCTGGATAACGGTCTAATAATTTCATCGTACCGTTATATCCATCTTCAAGTGAGAACTTCCCTGGTACAAACTGCTTACGTTTATTAAACGGTATCTTGTTTTCTTTAAACGCTGCGATTGCACTCTCAACACGTTTTGAACCAATCAATCCCGCTTCTGATACAGCCGAACCACATACAATGCCGATCTTTCTGTGTCCAGAGCGAATCAAGTATTCCGCTGCTGCACGTGCCGCTTCTCTATCATCTGTTGTAAAGCTAGAAAGATTGCTAAAGTTCATCCCTGCTGCACTCTCTGAACAAAGCACACACGGTACTTTGATGCTCGCAAATGACTCACGGAAATATTTCTGATTGCCACCCAAGAAGATTAAACCCTTTGGTTTCTTCTCACTACAGATGCGAATTGCTACTTCCACTTCATTTTCAAGTTCATCCAAGTATACGACCGAGACATCTTCCCCGCTTTCCTGCAGATAACTTTGCATCTTTTCGACAATGCTACTGAAGAAGGCATTATGCAATCCCTTAATCAAAATCGTAATAGCGGATGTCGCAGATTGCTTTAAAAGTTTCGCATTTGAGTTTGGTTCAAACTTTTCGTCCTTGATTACCTTTTCAATTTTTCTCTTTGCTACCGCACTAACATCAGGATGGTTATTAATCACTCTGGAAACCGTTCCAATACTATACCCTGAAATGCGTGCAATATCTTTAATTGTCGTCATTCAAAACCCCTTTTACTCGTAACCGTTTACGGAAACGTTTACAGGATACACCAAAATAATATGTGAGCGTTTTCAAAGTGTCAAGAGAAAAAACCTTCTTTCGAAGGTTTTCAATGAATCAATTTTGTTTATTTCTCACAAAGATTGATTTCTACTATTCTTGTGCTGTCTTGATATAATTGCGCATTTGTTCTTCAGATACATAGCCTGGTACATATCCTAAGAAATCTCCTGATGGTCGAACGATATACGTTGTTGGATAACCCGAAATGTGATACGTATCTGTAGCTTCTAATGTTGTATCATACAGAATTGTAAAGTTATAGCCTCTTTTCTTCATGTATTCTTCAACATACTGAATACTACCCTCACCATTTAGACCTGGTGCCGCAATCATCAATACCTGAACATCATCTTTCATCTCATCATTAATCTTCTGTAAACTCTCAAACTCTTCGTTACAGTAGTGGCACCATGTGCCAAAGAAGTTCATGACAATCGTCTTTCCTTTGTAATCACTCAGATTATGAGTGTTACCTTCTCCATCTACAAGCGCAAAGTTATACTTTTCGATAGCTGTCTTTGCTGATGAATCTGTATTTTCCTTTGTAGATGAATCTTGCTTGTTAGAAGTATCTTCTTTACTAGTTGTATCCTGTTTTGAATCATCTACTGTTGTTTCTGCAGGAGTTGTAGAAGAACGATTCTGTAGTGCATGCATTGTTGTAAAGCCTTGGAATAACATAAAACATCCCATCGCTAATACAAGAACTCCACTAAGTACACCCGTATACTTCACAATACTCTTATGTCGATTGATGATATTCAATACCTCTTCTGTAAAGAAACCAATCAGTAAGAAGATGACGATGAAACCAAGCGCATAAGCCGCAATGTACAGCCAACCAAGTCCATTTGTCGCAGTGGATGCTAGTACAATTGCTTGCGCCAATAATGGACCTACACATGGAGACCACGCAAAACTAAACACAAATCCGAGCGCAAACGCCTTCAAGAAAGTCATTCCACCTTCTATACGCATTGTCTTTTGATGTGTCTGATTCAAGAAAGGAATATTGATGATGTGCAGATTTGCTAGACCAAGGATAACTAGTAATACACCACCTGCAATCTGTAACTGCAATGTGTATTGCTTGAATACAGCCGCAAGTGCGCTAGATCCAAGTCCTGCAATCACGAACACCGTCGAGATTCCTAAGACAAAGCCCGTTGTTAGAATGAGTGTCTTCATTCGATCGTAATGTACTTGTCCACTTTCGTCTGTCATCATGGAACCCTTTGTTAGGTATCCAATGTATAACGGAACGAGTGGAAGAATACAAGGCGAAAAGAATGATAGTAACCCTTCTAAAAATAGACCGCCAAGAGTAACAATTTCTTTCATAATACCGCCGTTCTAAGCTATTAAGCGTGTAATGCAAAGAATCAGGACGATTATTCCGAGAATAATACGATATACGCCAAATGCCTTAAAGTCATTCTTACGAATGTAATTCATTAAGGTACGAATCGCAATAATAGAAACGATAAACGAAACTACTGTACCAATGAGTAAAATCATGAGTGGCCAAAAGCCGAATGAGAAGTCTGCTTTGAGAATCTTTAGAAGACTTGCGCCAAACATTGCTGGAATTGCCATAAAGAATGAGAACTCCGCAGCTGTTGAACGATTAAAACCTAATAAAGTCGCACCAAAGATTGTGCTTCCAGAACGGCTTGTGCCAGGAACCAAAGCTAAGATTTGGAACATACCAACACCAAAGGCTTTCTTAGGTGTGATTTGACTAACATGTTCAATCGTATACTTCTTTTCTCGATTCTCCATCCAGATAAACAAGATACCGTAGAGAATCAAGGTAATACCGATTACATATGGTGCACTCATTACATTGTCAATCCAATCATTTAGTAACATTCCCGCTACTAGTGGGATAGATGCCACTACAACCATTAGCCATGTGTGATAGATATTCTTTTTCTTAGGCTCTGATACGTTTTTGCCTAGTGGGCATAAACGCTTCCAATACAATAGCAGTACAGACAAAATACTACCAAACTGAATCACAACCTTATATACATCCCAGAAGGCTTTATTTTTTGCAGGATCCGCAAAGACATTCAAAGGCATAAACGTCTGTAATAAAATTAAATGGCCTGTTGAACTGATTGGTAGAAACTCTGTTACACCTTGTACAATTCCAAAAATCACAGATTTAATAATATTTAAAATAATATCCATTTTGGTTAACCTTCTTAGTCGTGATTGATACGATTAGCTCGTAGCAAGTCTAACTTAATTTGTTTGATACGTTTCGCAAATGCGCGTAAATCTTTCATCCGCCACATCCAGTTTGGTGCACCTACGCTTCCAGGCATGTTTAAGCGTGCTTGGCTACCAGCATGGATCCAGTCTGACATCGGAATAATTACCATATCCGCATTACTGTCCAACGAATAGTCAATCACATCATCGACAAAGCTATGCTTGCGATATCCGTGTTTCCATAGGTACTGACGCATCTTTCTTCTTAAAGAAGCAGGTTGTTCGCAATACCAGGAATATGTCGTATCGTTGTCATGAGTCCCAGTATATACCAATAGATGAGTTTTATCTTCTTCCATGCCCTCAGGGTCAAATGTGAATTGAACAATACGCATACCCCTAAACTTGTAGTGATCTCTTAATTCCAATACTTCTGGACGTAAATCTCCTAAATCCTCCGCAACGATAGTGAGGTTTGGATATTGCTTGAATAATGTATCAAACAATTCATATCCAGGCGCTTCAATCCATTCACCTTCAATCGCAGTTGGACAATCTGCCGGAATCTTCCAGTATGTATCAAAGGCGCGGAAGTGATCGACTCTAACAACGTCGAACATCTTTCCCATGTATGACAAACGTTCAATCCAGAATGTAAATTTATCTTTCTTCATAAACTTCCAGTCATAGATAGGATTGCCCCATCTTTGTCCTGTCGCTGAGAAATAATCTGGTGGAACCCCAGCGATAAACGTTGGTCTACCATCTTGATCTAATAAGAAGTTTTCACGATGTGCCCAAACATCCGCAGAATCTAGTCCTACATAGAATGGGATATCACCCACCATCTGAATGCCTAAACTATTTGCATACTTCTTAAGTGCATGCCACTGTTGATGTAATACAAACTGTAAGAATATCTGGTATGCAATTTCATCTTCATACTTTGATAGATCTAATTTCTGGTTGATTGGATAATCTTTCTGTTCCTTCTCCCATTCGTTCCAAGGTCTTAAATTGTTCGCAACTTTAAAAGTCTTAAAGATTGCATATTCTTTTACCCAAGACTCCTTGATGAAGGATTCGTATGCCTCATCCTTTTCAAACTTTTGATAGGCTAGTCGCAAGTACTTATCATGGAACGCACGAACTACTTCGTACTGAATCTCATTATCATTACGATGATAAGAAGGCACTTTCTCTAATAATCCCTGTTGCGCTAAAACATCTAATGATATATACAACTCATCAACCGCATAAGATGAATACGGCTGATAAGGTGAATTTCCATATCCTAAAGGGTTTAGTGGCAATAGCTGCCAGATGCCCAGACCCGACTGGTGCATCATCTTTACAAAATCATATGCTTCTTTTCCAAAAGTACCACATCCGTGGCGGCCAGGCAGAGATGCGACTGGCATTAAAATTCCTGCTTTTCTCATATTACTATTCATTTAACTCCGCTTTCAGTTTAAATATTAACCCATGAAGTAATATTTTTCCATGTCAAGTGAATGGAATTCACTTTTTTCTCATTTATGGTATAGTTGTCTATGGTTTCAATTATTTTGATAAAGGAGATACTCATGACATTAGAGAAAAAACTTGAGTCAGGCTTGAAAAAGCAGATTAAAAATGCCACTGACAGAGAACTTTATGATGCGATTGTCGCTATCGTAAAGGAAAAACAAGATCAGGTTAAGAAGATTACAGGTGAAAAGAAGTTGTACTACATCAGTGCAGAATTCCTCATCGGTAAACAATTAGGCAAGAACTTAATCAACTTAGGTCTATACGATGAATTAGCAAAATTATTATCTAAGAATGGTAAGTCCATCCGCACAGTTGAAAGTTTTGAAAAAGAACCTTCACTCGGTAATGGTGGTCTAGGTCGTCTAGCTGCCTGCTTCTTAGATTCCATCGCCACTTTAAACTTGCAAGGTGATGGTGTTGGTCTAAATTACCACCTTGGTTTATTCCGTCAAGAATTCAAAGATAGAAAGCAACATGAAATTCCTGATGAATGGTTGAATGGTTCTACAGTATTACGCGATACAGATGTATCCTTCCCAGTTGAACTTGCTGGTAAGACATACTACTCACACATGTATGACTTAGACATCATCGGATATAAGACAAACAAGAATACATTACACTTATTTGACTTAGATACTGTTGATGAATCTATCGTTCGCGATGGCACAAAGTTTGATAAAAAGAATATCGATAAGAACTTAACACTATTCCTCTATCCAGATGATAGTGATAAGGATGGTCAGTTATTACGTATTTACCAACAGTACTTCATGGTAAGTAACGCTGCACAATTAATTATCAAGGAAGAAAAAGAAAAGGGACATAGTCTTAATGATTTAGATAAGTATGTATCGATTCAAATCAACGATACTCACCCTTCCATGGTAATTCCTGAATTAATCCGTTTATTGATGAATGAAGGTATCACATTCCGTAGAGCAGCAGATATTGTCGCTAATACATGTGCATACACAAACCACACAATTCTTGCGGAAGCGCTAGAAAAGTGGCCTCTAGATTATCTACAGGAAGTTGTACCACAGCTCGTTCCAATTATTGGTGGTTTAGACTATGCCGTAAATATTGCCTTCAAGGGTGATAAAGAATTAACAATCATCGATGATGATCACCGCGTACACATGGCAAGAATGGACATGCATTTCAGTAATTCCATCAATGGTGTAGCAGCACTTCATACAGAAATTCTAAAGCACCAAGAATTAAAGCCATTCTATAACATTTACCACTCTAAGTTTAACAACAAGACAAACGGTATCACATTCCGTAGATGGATCATGCATTGCAACCCAGAACTTGCAAATTACATCGATACATTAATCGGTGATGCATGGCGTAAGGATGCTAGTAAGTTAGAAGACTTATTGAAGTACATCAACGATACAGCAGTACTACAGAAGTTAGATGATATCAAGTATACAAACAAGGTTCGTCTTGCGGATATGATTAAGAAGGAAGAAGGAATTGAAATCAATCCAAGTTCTATCTTCGATATCCAAGTAAAACGTCTACATGAGTACAAGCGTCAACAGATGAACGCATTATGGGTAATCTACAAGTACTTACAGATTAAGGCAGGTCAAAAGCCAGCTCGTCCTATTACCATAATCTTTGGTGCAAAAGCAGCACCTGCATACATCATGGCAAAGAACATCATTCACTTGATTATTTGCTTACAAGACTTAATTAAGAACGACCCAGAAGTAAGTCCATACCTCAAGGTTGTTATGTTACAAAACTACAACGTAACAAAGGCAGAAACAGTTATTCCTGCATGTGATATCTCAGAACAGATTTCTCTAGCTTCTAAGGAAGCTTCTGGTACTGGTAATATGAAGTTCATGTTAAATGGTGCTATCACATTAGGTACAAATGACGGTGCTAACGTTGAAATTGGTGAACTCGTTGGTAAGGATAACATCTATACATTCGGACGTTCATCCGATGAAGTAATCAAGCTCTATGAAACAAGTGGTTACCACGCAGCAGATTTCTACAACAACAGCCAACTCATTCATGCATGTGTAGACTTCATCACAAGCCCAGAACTAGTTAAGTTAGGCGACAAGCAGATGTTATCTGACTTACGTGATAACTTAATTAACAAGGACTGGTTCATGACATTACTTGACCTTGAAGAATACTGCAAAGTGAAAGACCGCGTATTAGCTGACTACGAAGATCGTCTAGCATGGAAGAAGAAGTCATTAGTAAATATTGCTAAGAGTGGTTTCTTCTCAAGTGATCGTACAATCTTAGACTACAACCATGATATCTGGCATTTAAAATAGGAGGCTTACATGATCGTAATCGAAATGAATAACGGCAAAGTTATCAAGTTGGAACTTGATGAAACAGCCGCCCCAAAGACAGTTGCTAACTTCAACAAACTTGTTAGTGAAGGCTTCTACGATGGATTATCATTCCACCGTATCATCCCTGGATTTATGATCCAAGGTGGTGATCCAGTTGGAAATGGAACAGGGGGTTCCAAAGAAAACATTGTTGGTGAATTCGCTTCTAACGGATTTAACAATCCTATCAAGCATGTACGTGGTGTTATTTCCATGGCTCGTGCAATGGATCCTAACTCCGCAAGTTCACAGTTCTTCATCATGCATGCAGACGCTCCACATCTAGATGGAAACTACGCTGCATTTGGACATGTTGTAGAAGGTTTAGAAGTAGTTGATGAGATTGCAAATACACCAACAGACTTCCGTGATAAGCCAAAAACACCAGTCATTATCAAGCGTGTATACATCGCTTAATCATTAAAACCTGTGTCATGCAATACACAGGTTTTTCTTATGCCTTCATGCATAAAAAAAGAGCGGATATTCCGCTCTTAAAATTACTTAACTAAGTCCTTTAAAGTCTTACTAGCTTTGAACTTTGGAGCCTTAGTAGCCTTAATCTTGATCTTTTCGCCTGTAGCTGGGTTTAAACCAGTACGAGCCTTCTTCTTAACTACTGTAAACTTACCAAAGCCATTTAATGAAACTTCGCCACCCTTTTTAATTGTTGTAGCGATTTCATCAAATACGTAATTAACTGCTTCTCCAGCAGCCTTCTTTGTTAAACCGTATTTTCCTGCTAAATCATCTGCTAATGTTTTCTTTGTAACGACTTTTACTGTTGCCATGTTTATGGCCTCCTTTTATTTTGATAACTTAATTTTAATTGATTTTTATGTATTTTCAACTAGTGAATCTTAAAAAAGTGCTTATTTATGCATGTTTTTCGCATTTTTGATGTGAATTTGTTTATTTTTACAAAAAAAGAAGGCAAATTTCCCTCTTTTCGCTTACTTAGCTGCCTTCTTTAAAGCATCCTTAGTTGCTGTAATGATTGCATTAGAAGTAAGTGTAGCACCAGAAACAGTGTCTACATCAGCCTTATTCTGCTTAACGATAGCTGCTGGAACTTCTTCCAAAGCACCATCAGCGATACCAGCTGTTTCCTTATGTTCCTTAACTTCTACCTTTTCAATCTTTGAATCTGAAACTGTAACTGCAACTGTAACGTCGCCATTACGTCCTTCAGCTGTTGCTTCATATGTACCAGCTTTGTAAATAGCCTTTGATCCGCAACCTGCTAATGTAAGGATAGTAGCTGCTGCTAAAATACTCTTAACTAATTTCATGTTCATTTTCTCCTTTAGTCACATGTATTATACATAATTCTGAACCTTTTTGGTATCGATTTGTTATTTTCACACAAATTAGTCTTGCACCACTAGCTGATGGTCCCCTGTATGGTAATCAATCTTGATATTAGGCTGAACGTTATAACAGAATACATTGAAACAGATTCCCTCTCCATGATCTTCGATTGAACGTGCTTCCAATAGTACTCCTGTTGCCAAAAGATTATCTCCTTCAAAGATAGGCGTACAGCGATATAGTACATGGTTTCCTGTTCGTAATATATACCACGCAGTCTTATCCTCAAACGGCTGCATCCCCACCACGTTCATATAACGTGTCCCCGTAATTAGATTCTGCACATTTGCGTTTTCTCCACTTAATTCGTACGCAATCAAGTGACAACGATTATACAAATATTTTCCATCAATAAAATCATACTTCGCTAAATGCCAACCAGTCGGCTTCACCATTGAGATAGAGCCACGCTTCTGTGTTGGCATTATATCTATGCCTATCATCGCCATCGCCGGTCCACAGCGGCCAAGATAATCTAACCCACTGTACGATTCATATTCATCACTCTTTAATTCTTCTTCTGTAAAGAATGGAATATTATGATTAACCTCAACGTATGGCGATGATGTATATGCTGGAATATCCGACAACAAAAAAGACGCATCCCGATTCACCGGAATCGTAGAAAAGAATGCTTCCCATATCATCACTGCCGATAGCACTAATAAAAGCAGTGATGAAAAAACACGCTTACGATACCGACGAAAAGACTTATGATACATCATTTTTGTCATGCATATCACAAGATATGCAAACACAAAAAGAAATAATCCCACTGGTATATATTTTAAAAACAACTGTTGGTTATACATACTTGTATTATACACACAACTTCTCATCACTCTTTAAAAAAAACGGGAATTTCCCGCTTATAAACTCTGTAATACTTGGAAGACTAGATTTGCACAATGTTCTGCTGCCTGTGCTTCAAAGTCCTCATAAGATACTGTACTTTCTTCATCTGCCTTATCAGAAATTGCACGTACAATCACAAATGGAACCGCAAAGTCAGTCGCAACATGCGCAATTGCACAGCCTTCCATCTCACAACATTTTGCGCCAAAGTTTTGTATAATCCAATCTTTCTTTTCTTTTTGTCCTACAAAGATATCGCCACTCGCAACCCGTCCTTCAAAGACCTGAATTTCAGGTGCGACCTTTTGTATACTATCCACAACCAATTTACGTAGTGCTTCATCCACCTGAAAGGAAATACTCTTTCTACCAGGTACCATTCCCGCAGGATAGCCAAACGGTTCTACACTAAAATCATGATAGATTGCATCAGTAGATACAACAATATCGCCAATATTAATTTGATTATCTAAAGAACCTGCAATACCTGTATTCAAAATATGTGTTACTTCATATTTTACACACATGGTTGTAGCACAGATTGCGGCATTTACTTTACCAATCCCACATCTTGCGACAACAACTTCCGTATCACCAATTTTTCCTAAATAATATGTATTGTCTCCAACCTGTTCAATCTTTTCGATTGTCATGCGCTCTTTGATCGATGTTACTTCAACATCCATCGCACCAATAATTCCTACTCTCATCATTCAGCGTACACGAGGTGTGCCTCGTCAATCTCCTTTACTGTATTTTCTAAGTAACGATTCGCAAGATATTTTGCCATCGGTAGATTTTGATCTAAATAATTCCCACAATCACGTGCTTCTGCACCAGGGATATCTCGCTCAAAGTCACGTATAAATTCAAAGAGTCCCTTCACTAATGGAACAATATCCCTAGAGGTCAAATCTCCTTCACAAAGTAAATAGAATCCTGTACGACAACCCATCGGGCCAAAATAAACAATACGGTCTCTCCACATCATATGATTACGTAAATATGTAGCACCTAAATGTTCAATTGTATGCATTTCTGCAGTATTCATTACCGATTCTTTATTTGGTGTTGTCATTCTTAAATCAAATGTCGTAATTGTCACATCATTGAAATGATCTTGACGAGATACATATATTCCTGGTTCTAAGACCAGATGATTCACTGTAAAGCTAGCGATTTTCTCCATAATAGACCTCTTCTTTTCTATATAGGTTATATCATACTTAAAAACTTAATGGGAAACTTCCATACTCTAATATATAATAGACTCATGAAGAAATTACGAAAAATATTATTCGCAATCACATGTACACTCGTGATTGCGCTATCAACACTATTACCAGTTGCCGCAACAGATGATGCTTTTGATTTAGGCAAAAACCTATATAGTACAAACTACATCTTTTTAGATGCAGATACAGGCCAAGTATTATCCGCAAAAAAACAGGATGAACAAATCAGTATCGCATCACTTACAAAGATGATGACAGTACTTCTGGCAATCGAAAATAGTTCTTCACTGAATCAAACTGTAACGATTACCGATGAAATGATTGATGGACTTTATGAGGAACAAGCAAGTGTTGCAGGATATGTTACTGGTGATACAGCAACAGTACTAGACCTATGTTACGCTGCAGCCATACCATCTGCGGCTGATGCCGCAAACGCACTTGCAATACAGATT
Organism: uncultured Solobacterium sp.; assembly: GCA_938041275.1. GTDB lineage: Bacteria > Bacillota_I > Bacilli_A > Erysipelotrichales > Erysipelotrichaceae > Bulleidia. The sequence goes on along the minus strand of CALISH010000079.1, from coordinate 1,921 downwards.
GGTGGTAGCTTTGAAAACTTCTATCAGATGATGAACGATAAAGCTGCTCAACTAGGGATGGATCATACCGTTTTCAAGAGTGCTCATGGTCTTGACCGTGAGGGACAATATTCAACAGTTGAAGATGTTTCAAAGTTATTACGTTATGCATTACAAAATCCAACGTTTAAAGAAATTTTCTCTACAAAGGAACACACAACACAAGCCACAACCTATTATCCATTTGGTATTCCACTTGCTAGCACAATTTGGGCATACGCAGATACATACGGCTATAACCTAGCAAACCTTTCCGGTGGTAAAACCGGATATACACTGCAAGCTGGTAGATGTATTGCATATTGGGCAACTGTCAATGATATGAATATCATTGCGGTAACAGCTGGAGCTAGCACTAACGTTGAACAATACTCCAACCTTAGCGATGCACAAACTGCCTTAACTAGCTTAGCTTCATGGCATAAGAAAACAATTCTGAAAAAGAATGATGTTGTTAGTACGATTGAATATAAATCATTCATGCATACAGCGAATATCGATGTGAAGATGGATAAAGATATCACGCTTGATTTACCAGCAGATGTAGAATGTACTTATGAAATTGATCTTCCAAAGAAGTTCTCAGCAGAACTTTATGACCAAAATATTCAAGCTACAATTACATTCACTGCTGATAATAAAACTATCTATACGAAAACCATCAGTATTACACTTCCACAAGAAAAGAATATATTCGGTAGAATCATTCTACATCTACAGAACTTTATAAAGGGTTGATTGCAGTGATATTTCTGCCCTTACAGACCACGAACCGAACTCCATCCACGACTTTATTCATATTATTTTTGACTACGAAAAAGAAATACAGCTCAGACTACTGATAGACGAATCCACCAACGCCTTGCTGTCACACGATATGAACTTCAATGATTTTCTTGTAGAATGGGATGAGATGAGAAAAAACATTATAATAGTGCAATCACAGACGAAGAATTTGAGGATTGGTAGCTATCCTATCCGAAGAAATCAAGATTCTTGATGAAAAGTTGACTGAAAAAAACAGCACCTAGCATCGAATGATTGTAGAATTATGTAGCAAAATATTTTTATATAAAAAAATTCAAAAGTGCAATTTATGGAGCTATGCAATGGTAAAACTTATTATACTCAGAGGAAATTCGGGTAGCGGAAAAACGACAATTGCGAAAGAATTACAACGCAAATTTGGCGAGAACACTATGCTTATTTCACAAGATGCAATTAGAAGAGAAATGCTTAGAGTGAAGGATGGACCAAATACACTCGCACTGCCACTTATAAAAGAGCTTTTATTTTATGGTACTAGCCATTGTGACATTATTATTTTAGAAGGCATTATGTATGCAGATTGGTATAAACCTCTGTTTGAATATGCTATTCAATTATCTGATACCAAAGTATATGCATACTATTTTAATATACCTTTTGAAGAAACATTAAAACGCCACCTAACAAAACCTAATTGCAATGAATTTGGAGAGGAAACAATGCGTAGATGGTGGCGAGGAAAAGATTTTTCTGATGTATTAAATGAAGTTTGTATTACAGCTGAAAGCGATATTGAAAATATTGTTAGCGATATTTATAGTGCTGTTATGAATAATTAATTCAGAACTTACCAAAAGTAACAAATCCACACAACATCTTCGCTTCCAAATAGAGTAGAGTGACGATAATCAATTTATTTGATTATCGTCGACCCTCTCATTGCACCGTACGTACAGTTCCATATACTGCGCTACACTTGTATTATCATTTCTGATGACCTATTAAGTAGTATTCTATGGGGTTGACCAGTCCAGGTCTATCCCCATTTTTCATAGAAAATATCTTTGGGTTTAGAATAAAATTTATTACATCACCGTTACACTGTGCGTACAGT
>CALISH010000078.1 GCA_938041275.1 uncultured Solobacterium sp. | reverse complement strand
ACCTGTGATTCATAACTTTCATGAATTGGATGTGCATCATGCCCGACACACAGAAAATACCGATGTATATCAGATATACACCGGTATTCATACGAATTTCTTTTAGGAAGCTCTTGTACCATTTGGTAATGGATGTTCTGGGAATAATAATGTATCCGCAATTCCATCATCATAACCAAGTGTCACTAACATACCATGTGATTCAATTCCCATGATTTTTCTTGGCGCAAGATTTACCAAGAATAATGCCTGTTTTCCCTCAACAGATTTGTAATCTTCACGTACTTCGCGAAGACTACATATGATAGTACGAGGTTCTTCCTCGCCAAGATCAACTGTTAACTTCGTTAGTTTTGTAGATTTTTCTACATCTTCTACTTTTAAGATTGTACCTGCACGAAAATCTAATTGTCCAAATACATCAAATGAAACTTCCTTTTTTACTTCTGCTACCATGTTCTCTCCTTTTTCTTTATTTTGGGTACTGTAATACCAATCATCATTCCTATTAACATGCCTAGTCCTATTCCTAAGGCGACTGAACCAATCAGATACATCCCACATAAAATTCCAATTACAGCACCAATCAAACAACCCACAAGCATATATGTCTTTTCTACATCAATGCGATTACCCATTGGATCATGTTTGTGTCTTGCATAATAGATTAGCCACGACACAACAAGAACGATAAGTATAACAGAAAGACTATGAATTACTATACTCATTACTCACCATCTTCTGTCTGTAAGACTTTTACAATTTCTCCAACGAAGAAACGATGGAAATCTTTGTTTGGATAACAATCCTCTACAATTGCAGGAACACTGAATCCTTCTTCTTTCAAGTCACCTGTATATAACTTCTTACACACAAAGACATACTTAGACTCTTTGATATAAGTAGTATGATCAGTAAATCCTGGTGTTACATTTGCCTCTTTAAATTTATCGCAATCACGACCTGATTTTGAACCGAATATCGCTAAAGCCCTTTTTCGTGATTGTGGTAAAAGGTTTACTGTAAAGTATTCTTCCTTCTCCATAAATCCAAGTGTATAGCGAGAAGGTCGAACATATACAAGTATCGTAGGAAGATTGTGTTTTCCATCATATCCCCATATGGAACCAAAATGTCCCCAAGAAACTGTCATACCATTGTATCCCGTATCTTGGTTACCAGCACATACAATCATCCATTCATTTGCGAGCATATTTGTAGGATGAAATACTAGGTCTGCATAATTTATTTCCTTCATATCACACCTTCTTTCTTACTTCATTATAATGTATAGTCCATCATTATTTTATGAGTGTTTCATGAAAGATTCCATAATGATATAGTGCATTTACAATACCATCTTCATCAATATCATCTGTTACATAATCTGCCACAGCTTTCACATTCTCATTTCCATTGCCCATCGCAACAGCGACACCTGCAATCTCTAACATCTTTACATCATTATCCCCATCACCAAATGCCATGATTTGAGAGAGGTCTAAATTGTAGTACTGTAGGATTTCTTGAATACCGATATCTTTACCACCTTCTTTGACGATAATATCCCTTGCACGCTTATGCCAAGAGGTTGCCTTACAATGAGGCATATATTCTAATACGGTACTAATTTCCGCATCATCTAAGCCATATGGAATTACTTGTAGAATTTCTTCTTGTAGTACATTTGAGATATCTTTAGTATTTGATACATCGGAACTAATATCACGCTGCACTTCTACCACCAAATCATTTGCGTAGTTCATATACATTTCATCCTGTGTAATGAAAGTGCATGGAAATGGATTTACGTCCAATATTTTCAATAGTCCTCTTATATCCTCTTGTGGAATTGGCTTTGTACTAATGACTTCATGATGATTAAAACAATACATTCCATTTAAACAGAGGTATGCATCAAACTCTAAGCTTTCCGGTAATAGCTTCTTTAGTTCAATCGGATGTCTACCGGTAGCTACAAATGTTAATATCCCCTGCTTGCGCAAACGTGCAATCGCATGAATTGTAGAAACAGGTACTGCATGTTTACGATGTGAAATCAGTGTACCATCCACATCGAAGAAAACAGCTTTGATATCATGTTGTGTCATAGGAATTCTCCCTTGTTTATCTTATCTTACCACAACAAAAGAGCCATACGGCTCTCTTGTTTATTTAGTATTCACTGATGCATAGTATCCTGCTAGCCGTCCAGATGTTAACGCATATCCTTGCGCAACACCACCATATGTCACATATGCTTTCTTAGACGCAAATAATACACCCATGGAGTCATTACCAACCGCATACACATTTGAAATAGGTTCGTGTTCCTTTGTTAATATGTTGAAGTTTTCATCTACATCTAATCCACCTGTTGTGGAGTAGATATACGCTGCTCCTTTGATGGCATAGAACTTTCCATTTGTTTTGCCATGTACATCAGAGATCGATAGTTTAAAGCCCAATTTATCCCCTAATTCGGAAATCGATTCAGCTGTAATCACATCATCATACTTTTCACCGATTGCTAGAATATTTTCAATATTTGGAATCGGTGTATTCACTTCATAACTACCGCCCTGTGATAAAAATGTTGGCTTATGGAAGGAAGACATACCACTTGTCTTCATTTTTGTGATCTCTTCTGCATTATAGATAGTATAAAATTCTTTCCCCGCTAACCATGCATTAAACGATAAATTATTTCCAGCTTTTTCATTAAATAAATTCCCTGAAGAATCCACCATGACTGCATTAGTATCTAAAAGTAATGAGGTGAGAATTGCTTTGTCATCTGCACTCACATCATCACTGCGGATAATATTGGCAATCTGTGCAATATGTGTCTCAACCCCAGCATCAGGATTCATAACTACTCCACCAGAAGCTTCTGCCATTTGAATCCCTGCACCATTGCACTGGGTCATACCATAGGTATGCCATACACTTCCTGTATATTTCTGACACATCTCTTCATTTCCAAGAAAACCACCAGTCGCTAATATCACAGATTTTCCATAGATTTCATAAGTTGTACCATCATAGGAAACTGCTTTTACACCAACCACATTTCCATCGTTATCTTTTAATAACTCTTTTGCGGTCAACTCTGTCATATATTCATTTTTAGAATTTAGAGCAGTTGCTTGATTCATAGAGTTTATAAATGCAGTATCTTTATCCATTCCTGATTTGTCCGTGTAGGTTGTCCATAATGGCCATAATTTGGGATGGTAGAAAGCAAACATCTTTTCACCAAAATGAAAATCATAATTCGTCTCTAACCAATCAAATGTCTTACCTGATTCTTGAACGATTTTGCGAATGATTTCTTCTTTGGCATCGCCATCCGTATAGGAAAGCCAATCTTCTATCATATCTTCTTCATTTACAAAAGGATTACCATCATTCAATGCAACCTGTGCTTGTGGATTTACAGCCATAGCACCTGCCGACATCGCACCATTACCACCAATCTTAGCAGCTGAATCCATACCAAATACAGTTGCCCCATTACTAGCAGCACTTAAATATGAGGAAATACCTGAAGAACCTAAACCAACCACAATTACATCATAGCCATCTTTTTTAACAACATCTGTCGACTTTGGACTCTCCATCTTCCATTCATCCGCATTACCACCATTCTCATTAATGATATTCTGAATGATATATTTTGCGGAGATGCTAGATATTGTCGCACCAGTTATATCATCAATATTAATCGATTGACTATTGATGATACGCGGAAATAATCGTTCCTCAATTCCTCTATAGATACTTGCAGTACTGCCTGAATTGATTGTTTTAATCGATACAATTTTATTATCTTGAAATGTAACGCTGAGATTCATCTCACCATCTACCGCATAAGCTTCTGCTTTACCCTCATATGTACCATCAGCTACCTTTGCAGTCTTTATCCCCGGTTTGATAGCGGGTCTTAAATAAGCAGCACATCCACTTAAAAGAACAGATGAGGCAGCCACCACATTCAATATTCTATGATTCATATATCCTCCGAGTAAGACAAATGTCTCACTCCTACATCAAACACATAACTCTTGTAATTACTATATTATCAATTTGAATATTAAACATGCAAGTATGTTTTCATAATAATTGTATAAAATATATAGAATGTAAAGAAAATATGCATTTAATTACACATGTCTTCGCTATCTTCTCGTGATGAATGTAATTGTGCAATGATCATATCATGATATATAAATTTAACTGTACATAGAATGGAATCCTTAAAACTCTGATAAATATACCCTGCAGAATGTGTTCCTTTCGCAACACTATTAACAGAGTTCGCAACATGACCAATCGGAATTTCATTCTTATCTTCTACCAAGATAGCTTCCATATCATATACATTCTCTGGTTCTTTCTTTAGATGTAATACTTCACCTATTTTTATCATTCCCATCTCAATATATTCTTTAATATTGGTGATAGTTATAAAATCATTTTCTTTCATATGTCCGCTCCTTTTGTTGTTGATTCTAGTATAGATAAACATAGGTACAAAAAAACTGCCTGATAAAAAAACTCCATATCATTGCGGATATGGAGTAAACATTATTTCATTCCGTATTGCCCTTTACCGGTTGCGTATCCATCTTTAAAGGTAATATCAAAGTTAGCACCAAAGCTTCCATTTGCGTTATGCCAAGAGACGATATTCGAATAGGAACCGTAGAACAGCGATTCTGACTCACTATCTGGTTGACCAAACTGTGCAATAGCTTGATCATAAGAGAACGATCCATCTGTAACAATTGCGTTAAATTCATCTAATGTAACTTTTTCATTATGGTTTACCAAACTAAAACCTGAATAGCCTTTTCCTGTTGCTAGATTATTCGTAAAGGAAACTGTAAAACTAGCAATTCCCTTTAGGGATGAATCATGCCATGTTACAAACATTGACTGTGTATCTCCATAGCTATTCGTGCTTACTGAATCTGGTTCTCCTAATATTGCCTTAACATCTTCAAAAGATGTTCCACCCTCACCACCATACATAGGATCTCCTAATACAATTTGTTGATACTTTGTGCGAGCTTCAGATACCTTCTCTTCTTTTGAATCATTTTTAGGTGTTTCTTTTTCTGAATTTGGAGTTGTTGTAGATGTTGTTTCTGCTGTAGTTGTAACGGTTGTTGCATCTTCACTTTGTTTTTGGTCATCATGTTTACCAAAAACTTTGGTGATACCAAATAATACAATTACTACTAAAATGAATTTTATGATTTTCTTCATCTTCATTTCGGATTATATCTTCTGATACAATCCACCTCCTGTCTATAGTTATAGATTAAAATAGACAGTGTACAAAAAACATGCCAGTTGTGATAAAATTTAATAAACAGGAGAAAAGTTATGGCAGAGAAGAAATTTTTACCATTCATTGTGCTACAAATTCTCGAAGAACTTTCCGATGAATCTCATATTCTTTCAACAAACGAACTCATTGATCATATCGAAATGCGCTCAGGTATTAGTATTGAACGTCGCACACTTTATTCAAACATCGAGATTTTAGAGCAAGCCGGCTATATCATTAATAAGTTTTCAGATAATGGGAAAGGCTATTATCTTGAAAAACGTCAATTTAGTAAAGGTGAAGTCTTACTTTTATGTAATGCTATTCACGCTTCTCATTTTATCTCTAACAAACAAAGCAATGCCTTGATTGCAAACTTATTGAAAACTCTCAATAAATACGATCAGAAAGATTACCATGATGCAGTATATATGCCAAATCTGCAAAAATCTCCAAACGATCTTTTATTCGATAATATTGCGAAGCTTTCTGAAGCTATTCAAAAGAAAAAAGTAATCCAGTTTGTATACATGCATTACGATTCCAATAAGAAGTTAGTTCCAAAGCGAGAAATGGTGTATACGGTCGAACCTCGTTTCATTGTATATCAAGATAGTCGTCCTTATTTAATTACAACAAGTAAAACACATCCTGGTTTTGCTCATTATCGTATTGATAAAATCTGTAAACTTTCAATAACGACAGAGAAAGTGAATCCATTCATGAAGGAAAGTGAACAAGACGCATATCGCTATGCGAAGAATAAATTATTCATGTATTCCGATGAACAACTTCATGTTCGTTTGCGTTGCGAAAATCGCATTATGGATCAGATGATTGATATATTCGGTACAGAGATGAAAATTTTAAAACGAGATGATGAATCATTTATTACTAGTGTTCTTGTAAATAAACAAGGTATTCTCTTTCTTGCTCAACAATTCATGGAAGCAATTGAAATTATTGAGCCAGATAACTTACGCAAAACAATGAAAGAACAATTAGAACTCACACTTCAAAAATACAGCAGATAAACTAATCTGCTGTATTTTGTTAAACCTCTAACATCTTTTCTAGATATCTTCCTCATCTATTGTAATGCATGGATAGGTATTCTTGATTTTCTGATAACAAATGCAGTCTTTATCATGATCATTGATCATACCGCAAGCCTGTAAATAAGAATATATGATAACAGGTCCAACATACTTAAACCCACGTTTCTTTAAATCATTACTAATGAGTGTAGATAAATCATTCTTAGAAATATTAATTCCTTGCTCATGTCCTTTATAACAAATTGTTTTATCGTTACTGTAAGACCATAAATATTTATCAAAACTACCAAATTCCTTTTGAACATTCATGAATGCTTTCGCATTTGCTATCATTGCATTCACTTTTCTTAAAGATTTGATCATATCGTCTGTATGCATGATACGCTCAATGTCATCAGTATCAAAAGACGCAACTTTTTCAACATCAAAGTCATAAAAACACTTTCGTATCACTTCCCTTTTACGAATAATCAATTCCCAACTTAACCCTGCTTGTAGAGATTCCAATACAAGATACTCAAATAACTTCTGATCATCATGCGTTGGAATGCCCCACTCTTGATCATGATATTCTTGCATTTGTTTACTGCTATCTTTCCAATTGCATACCATAGATGGTCTCCTATACACAAAACAAGCCTATTTGGCTTGCCCTGAGAATTCAAATTCTAATTCAATATCTTTACTAATCGACTGGAATAATGCCTTGTAGTAACTCTTCGCAGAGTCATTAATATTCTCAACATATTTCTCTAGATACTTTTCTTGTTCTTCGTTAGATAGTGTTTGAGCAACAAGAGTACCTGTATCAATATCTTGTGTAGAATAACTTAATAACTCTCCAGAACTATCATAAAGTTGATATGGATTCGTTTTGTCTAATTCAATTCCTAACACTTCATATTTAGGAACAATGATTTTATATTTTTTCTCGCTAATCTGTTCCACTTTAACATGTGTTCTAATACCAAGCTTTGCAGCATAATTTAAAATAATAATAGATTTTTTCTCTGAAAAAGGAATTCCAATATCTGTCCATGGAATTGTTGTTTGATTCTTTGCGGTAACTACCTTTTCAATCCCAACATTCAAAAATACAACTTCATTAGCCTCTTGTATATATTGAACCATAGATGAAGACTGGCTATTATTTTTCGGATTATTTTGTGTATAACCATATAGATAAGTACCTAATAAAATTGCGCAAATCAGCAATAATACCCATAAAGATATTTTTATTCCAAGAAATTTCTTAATTGTTTTCATATTCTCACCCTAATTAGAACTTTAGTAGAACAAATACTCCCAATACAGCAGCTAAAATTGCAAGTAATGGATTTAATAAATACAGTACAACAACTATTGCCACAAAAATTGCCGCTAAAATAATTTTCTTCATTTTTCCTCCCAATACTTGGTAAATCTTAAAACTGAGTAAAACTTCTTCTTTATTATATTTGTTTATATTGATACTTTCCATATTTATACGTCTATAATCACGTTTTTGTTCTATCATGCATATATTCCCATTAAAAAAGCCATGCATAACTATCGTTATATCGATAGCTTGCATAGCTTAAGTTTCTTATAAGAGTCCAATTGCAGAACAAATAATTGAAATAGCAATTGTTGCGACAATTAAGATAACCGGTGATACCTGTTTCTTCTTTAAGAAGTAAAGCATGAGTAATGTATATGCCATTGGTAACAGTTTAGGGAAGATTGTATCAAAGAAAGCTTCTTGTACTCCTACTGAAATATCTCCACTCACTGTAATAACAGGTAGTAGTTCAATATTTACGTAACTTGCGATTAATGCACCAACAACAGTGATACCTAGGATTGTTGCGGAGTTAGCAATAATCGATGAATTCTCCTGTAACTTTTCAAATGACTTAATACCCAGATTGTATCCCATATGTGTCCAAACAATACGCAGTAACCAAATAACAAGATAACATGCAAAGAAGATAATTGGACCTAAGATCAATCCTTGTGAAGCAAAGGAACATGAGATTCCAGCGATAATTGGTAATAGTGTAAACCAGAAAATCGCATCACCAATACCAGCGATAGGACCAAATAGTGCGAGTTTTAAACCTTTGATGGTATCACGATTTTCATGTTGTTCTTCTAGTGAAACTAATAAACCCATTAAGAATCCAACTAAGTTTGGATGTGTATTGATAAACTCCATGTTATCTACCATCGCGGCAGATAGACCTGCTTTATCATCTTTATAAATCTTCTCTAACGCAGGAAGTTGTGCATATAACCAACCTGCAGCTTGCATTCTTTCATAACTGAAACCAGCTTGTAATAATGATGAGCGAATTGCAAGATTTGTAATATCTTTCTTTGTAAGTACACGTTTAGATCCCGACATGGTCGTCACCTCCATCCACCTTCAAATTCTTAACTGCTTCTTTAATCTCTTCTTGACGTTGCTTCGCATTATAGAAATCAAATAATGCAAAGGCTGTACCCATTAATGCGACTGGAAGTAAATTCTTCATGTCGATAAAGCATACTGCTAAGAAACCTGCAATAAAGTATGGAATGTACTTTGGCTTCATCATAACATTCAACAACATTCCAAAACCGATAGCTGGTAAGATTCCACCCGCAACAGTTAAGCCATGTGTCAAGAATTCAGGCATATGATTTACTAATGCACTCATCGCATCCTGCGCTAAGAATGTACATGCAAATACAACTACACCATAGAGTAGTGCTACGATACCAGTCATCAAAAGATTCATCTGTGCAATCTTCTTTGTATCGCCATTTTCTGCAGCTTTATCACATACTCCCATAAAGAATGAGAATGAAGAATAGCAGAATAGCACAACATATTGCATCAAGAATGAAAATGGTAAGCAAAGTCCAAGTGCAGCTTGCCCATCAACATTGGTTGTATAGGCAATCACTGTACACATAACGCCAGCTAGAATTGGGTTTGGTGGCTGTGTTCCACCTGCAGGTGTTAATCCTGCAAATGCTAGTTCCGTTAATGCACCTGTTGTTAAACCAAGTTTTACATCCCCAAGAATCAAACCTGTAATTGTAGAAACGATTAGTGGTCGGAAGATAAAGAATGATTCCAACCAGAAATCGATGCCGAAGATCATTGCAGCGATTGATAGTAACAATCCCTGTATAAATGTAATTTCCATATTGATTTCCTCTATTATTTAATCATTTCTTTCTGTGTTCCTGGAACATCTTGTATAAATACATTTGTTCCTGTTGAGACTATAAATTTCAAATCGTCCATATCGGTATCATCAACATATACTTTCTTAGAAAGTTCTCTCTTGCCTGGTGCAAAGTGCATATTACCGACATTCAAATCTTTTAAATGTACACCTTTTTCTACCAAAGCGCGCGCACTTTGTGGATTACGTACAACTAAGAAAATATGTTGATCGGGAGATGCTTTATCAATCACATCAGCAGTTTTTTGGATAGTGAAAAAGCGAATTCCAACATTACTTGATTTCGCAGTTACTGTCATCAATGATTTCTGTAATTCATCTTCCGCAACAACATCATCTGCAACTACAATCAAATTTGCATTTAATGTTTGTGTCCAAGTAACTCCTACCTGTCCATGTACAAGACGATTATCAATTCTAGTCAATAAAATATTATCCCCTTTCATGTTAGTTCATCTCCTTTCTATTTCGGATAAAATATTGAACATGCATTATGGTGAAATATCTTTATGATGCATGAGAATGATTACCTTTTTGTATTGCTAATTCCATTATGGTCCTCTACACTCCTAAAAGCAATACCATTCCATACAACAAATTTTATGCATAGTCATCAAAGTATTGTAGTATATAGTTATGAAACATATTCAATTAATTGCTAGTGATATCGATGGAACTCTATTATTAAATGGAGTGAAGACATTAGATCCTGAAATTTTCAAACTGATTCATGAGCTACATGAAAAAGGCATCGTATTCATGGCAGCTTCTGGTAGAGAGTATACAAATCTACGTAATTTATTTGCACCTGTAGCAGATGATATCGCTTATCTTTGCTTAAATGGTTGTTTAACCTTCTATCATAATAAATGTATATCGAAAGAAATTATGAATAGTGATATCGCAAAAAAACTCATTAAAACTTTCCAAAAAGATCCTGATGCAGAGATTTTAATCTCTGGAGAAAAAACATGCTATATCACCCCTAAGGATGATAGTTATTACGAACATTTAATAAACGTTGTGAAGAATCATGTGACAATTGTTAATGATTTACTCAACATTTCCGAACCATACACTAAAATCTCAGCCTATTTCAAAAATGGTGTTAATGAACATTATCAGAAATATGCAGAGTTATTTGGCCGTGATATTACAGTACAAATTGGCGGTAAATGTTGGTTGGATTGTACCCCAAAAGGAGTTAACAAGAGTACTGGATTCTTAAAGTTACTTTCATATTTAAACATTCCTAAAGAAAATACTGTTATGTTCGGTGATAACGACAATGATAAGCAAATCTTACAAGTATGTGGATATCCAATCGCAATGAAGACCGCAATACAATCCATTCGGGAACTGTGTCCGTTTCAAGTAAGTACAGTACATGAGGGTATTGATACCATACTAGACAATGATTCTACATCACCACTTCATTCATAAGATAATTTACTAAATATGAAGCAATCATAAAAGACAGACTATATATCACCACAGTATCAAGGTGTTTCATATAATGACTATATAAAATTAGTCGGGGTAAGTTATAAC
>CALISH010000077.1 GCA_938041275.1 uncultured Solobacterium sp. | reverse complement strand
CACGCAGATGCGGTAAAGTGTGCTAGTAAATTCGTACGATAAAAAATATCTTCGGTTGTTTCAAGTAACTCTAACATGACTTTACGGTCAGCTTCTTCTTGTTCGTTAAATGATTGATATATCTGTAACTGATGGATTAAATCCTGTCGATTCATTTCTTTATCCTTCTATTCTAAATGTAAACTATTGATATCAATATTGTAGATAACATCTTTTCTTTCTACTACAACACGCATACGCTTGCATAATTCTTTATCTTCTTGAATGTGGTGCAACAATTCTCGTGTTGGATTAATTGCACAAGGATGACCTGTATTCTTAAACATTGTAAGGTCACCATTCGTATCACCATACGAATAACATGCTTGCAGGTCTAAGTCATACTTCTTCTGCAATGTCAAAATTGCCTTCTCTTTGGAAACACTATCCCACATAGGTACAACTTCTCCAGTATAGATGCCATTTTCATCCTTCAGATATTGTGTACCACGGAAGTCATCAAACTTATACTTTTCTGCCATCTCCTTAACAAGCGGCTCTGGAGAACCTGAAATCGCAATTAAGAGATGTCCTTGTTTACGATGGCGTTCAATCTCTTTTCTCGTGAACTGATAGACACGTTCCCCTTTTTGTTCGATAACCTTCTGGGCAATATGTTCAATATGTACAGCAGAGATTCCCTTTGTGGTTTCTTTAAATATCTCTACCATCTTTTGTAAGTAATTATCATAGTCACCCATACGACGATCCCAAGCCATATAAGCAGGTTTCACTTCATCTGTCCAACGTGAACCAGAAACAATCTCATGTGTAACCATCTTTTTGAATACTTCTGTAATCAAACCTTCACGATAGATTGTTCCATCAATATCGAAAAACGCAGCAACTTTTTTCATGCAATTCACCTCCAAATTATTTACTTGTTTTTATTATAAATCATATTAAACAAAAGTTTAAAAATTAGTAAAATTCATTATTGTAAATCCATTATGCATTTGATATCATACCTAACTAAAGGGAGGAATTTCACATGAAATTGATTTACAAAGTTGAAGACAAACCACAGTTTCATCAATTAGTTATTTTTGCATTCCAACAGTTGCTAGCAATTATGGCCGCAACAATCGCAGTACCTCTCATCATCAAAAACGGTATGAATACCGCTGCTGCTCTTTTTGGTGCCGGTGTTGGTACCCTTGTTTATGTTGGATTCACTCGTAAGAAGAGCCCGGTATTTTTGGGTTCTTCTTTTGCGTTTATTGGTTCGATGTCCGCTGCGTTTGCTGGAGCTACAACGGTAGCAGCTGGATATGTTGGACTCATTATTGGTGCAGGGTTTGCAGGACTTGTATATGTAGTGATTGCGCTATTTATTGAACGTATTGGTGTTGATTGGGTAAATCGTATCATGCCACCAGTTGTCATCGGTCCTACTGTCGCAATTATCGGTCTATCACTAGCAGCCAACGCAGTTGGTGATTTACAGACAAGTAGTTTAACAGGCGCAAGAACACAGTTTGCGGTACTAGTCGGTATCATTGCCCTACTTGGTGTAATGATTGCAAGTACCTACGGTAAATCCCATGCGAAGATGATTCCATTCATCATCGGTATCTTAGCTGGTTATATTGTAGCTGCTATCCTAACATTCATCGGTGTACAGACAGGTTATGAACCAATGCAGATTTTAAACTATCAACCTATCGTTGATTTATTCGCAAACGGCATTTCCTTTTCAACCTTCTTCAAGATTCCAGACTTCACATTTATTACAGCACTAGAAGGCATTAAGGATATTGACCTTGGCTATATTGGAACAATCGCAGTAGCGTACATCCCTGTATCCTTCGTCGTATTTGCAGAACATATTGCGGACCACAAGAATATCTCAAGTATTATTGAAAGAGATTTATTAAAAGATCCAGGTCTTGATAAAACATTACTTGGTGATGGTGTTGGTTCTATGGTTGGTGCATTCTTCGGTGGATGCCCTAATACAACATATGGCGAATCTGTTGCTTGTGTAGCTATCACAAAAAACGCATCTGTATTAACAATTATTGGTGCCGCAATTGAATGTATCTTAATCTCATTCTTCACACCATTTGTTACATTTATCTCCACTATCCCAGCTTGTGTTATGGGTGGTGTATGCATGGCGCTCTATGGGTTTATTGCCGTGAGTGGATTAAAGATGGTACAGAAGATTGACTTAGACCATAACAAAAACCTATTCGTTATCTCAAGTATCTTAATCTCAGGTATCGGTGGATTATCACTAAGCTTCGGTAAGATTACAATCACTTCTGTAGCTTGTGCATTGATTCTCGGTATTATCGTAAATAAAATTTTATCAAAAGAACCAGAAAACACTGAAGAAAACCAGTAAAGTTGATTGCAGTTTTGATAAAAAATTGTTACACTATGCGTGTTGAAGGACAACGACGGAGATAGAACATATAGAGTATCTTACAGCGAGTTTCTGATGGTGAAAGTGAAACAGAGAGGATATATGTTGACAAGGACTCCCGAGTCATTCCGCGATCGCGTTAACAATCAAAAATGAGGCAGTATTAGATACTGTAAATTAGGGTGGTACCACGAACAAAGCTCTCGTCCCTTGACGTAGAGCTTTTTATATGAAAAGGAGGTCATCATATGGCAGAAGAAATGAACAACATTACTGAGCAACTCCAAAAGGAACTCGCTCAAAGACAAAAAGCATTAGAAGAAGCACAAGCTGCACTTGAAAGTACAAAACAAGCAATCAAGGAGAATGCGAAAAAACTTGTCAAAGCTGTTGAAGAAGTTCGTCTAACAGACCAACAAGAAGCACGTATTGCGAAGATGAACGCCTTACGCGAACAAGGTATTGACCCATTTGGTAAAGCATTCCATCGTACAACTAACTCCCAACTAATCAAGGATGAATATAGTGAAAAGAGTGCCGAAGAATTGGAAAGCTTACACGCTGAAGTTTCCATCGCAGGTCGTATCATGCAAAAGAGAAGAATGGGTAAGTTAGGCTTCATTCACCTCTTAGACCGTGAAGGTAAGATTCAGGTTGTTATTAACAAGCGTATTATTGGTGATGAAATCTATGAATTATTTAAGGCAAGTGACTTAGGTGATATCATCGGTATCCGCGGTACAGTTATCAAGACACAGACTGGTGAATTATCCGTTGAAGCACATGAGTATACACACCTTTCAAAGGCACTACGCCCTCTTCCAGATAAGTTCCATGGTTTACAGGATAAGGAAGAACGTTACCGTAGAAGATACGTTGATCTCATCATGAATGATGAATCCCGTAAGATTGCAATCTTACGTCCACGTATCGTAAGCGCAATTCGTCGTTATATGGATAGTCAAGGCTACCTCGAAGTAGAAACACCTATCTTACAGCCAATTTTAGGTGGTGCAAATGCTAGACCATTTATCACACACCACAATGCATTAGATAAGGACTTCTATTTACGTATTGCGACTGAGTTACCACTAAAGAGATTAATTGTTGGTGGACTTGAAAAAGTATATGAAATTGGACGTATCTTCCGTAACGAAGGTATGGACCTCAAGCACAACCCAGAATTTACAACAATGGAAGCATATTGTGCATACACAGACCTAGAAGGCATGATGCAATTAAACGAAGGTTTATTTGAACATGTTGCATTAGAGGTTTGTGGTACAACAGACTTCAAGTTCATGGGTCAGGATATTTCATTAAAGGCCCCATTCAAGAGATGGAACATGGTAGATGCTGTTAAGGAAGTAACTGGTGTTGACTTCTGGCAACCAATGAGTGTTGAAGAAGCATACAAGCTTGCACAAGAACACCACGTTACAGTTGAACCACACCAGATGACAGTTGGACATATCATCTCCCTATTCTTCGAAGAATTCTGTGAAGATAAGATTGTTCAGCCAACATTCGTATATGGTCACCCAATTGAAATTTCACCACTCGCAAAGAAGAACCCAGAAGATCCACGTTTCACAGATCGTTTTGAGTTGTTAGTAAATGGTATTGAAATGGATAATGCCTTCACAGAGCTTAACGATCCTATCGACCAAAGAGAACGTTTCGAAGCTCAGCTCAAGGCAAAAGAACTTGGTGATGATGAAGCTAACGAGATGGATACAGATTACGTAGAGGCACTTGAATACGGTCTACCTCCAACAGGTGGTATCGGCTTCGGTATCGACCGCTTCGTAATGTTGTTAACAGGAACAGATTCCATCCGTGATGTACTCTTATTCCCAACAATGAAAGATAGAAATAACTAAACTTAAAAGAGGCTGTAAATACAATTACAACCTCTTTTCTTAATACAAGTTTTATCTATAAAATATTTAAAACCGTAAGGATAAACAAGTTAAACTTCCATCAATCTTCTTGAACTCATCAGTATTTACGACTATTACAGGATATCCTACACTCTTAATATATTCCAAGGTTTTAGGATAACCATCTGGAACTAATATTGTTCCATTCATATACAAACTATTGATGGCATATAACTCTTCTTTTGGCACAATAAAGCGATTATATTTCTGGAAGTCTGAAACTTTATCCATTTTTTCGCTTACAAGCATATTATTATTTTCAAGATAAATTACAAAATCCTTTAGATGTAGACCTTCTGTTACTTTAATCGTTGAAGAAGTATATCCATATTTTTCTACAATTGCAGCAAACTGCTTTGCCCCTTCTTCATTTGTTCTGTCTGAAATTCCTACATATAAATGCTTATCAACCTGCATCACATCTCCACCTTCCAATGTCCCAGGAGATTGAATATGATATATATCCTCATCTGCATAGAACGTCTTGATAGTAGGCTCAATTTCAAATTTTTCCCCAAATCTTGACTCTCTTGGAGAGTTTGTAATGATTGCGCATTCCTTTAGTACTACAGCCGGATCTTCCACAAAACAAGAATCCGGATAATTGTCTAGAGGTTTTAATACCGTTACATTTACACCTAATTGTTCAATATTTTTTACATACTCAGCATGTTGTTCTAGGGCTTTTTCATATATTGGCTTATCGTCACTAAACATTCCTGTTGTAATACCATCAAGCATTGCCTTACAAGGCTTCCTTACGATTACATTTTTAAAAACTAACATATATTCTCCTCGTCAAATAAACTCTTTTACAACA
>CALISH010000076.1 GCA_938041275.1 uncultured Solobacterium sp. | reverse complement strand
GGATGCGTGGTTCCCCTTTGCGTGCTGTACGTCTTGCGACAACTTGATCAGCACCCGCAAAAATTTCATCAATCATTTGCGGTAATAGTGATGGTGGATCTTGTAAGTCTACATCCATAATTGCGACAAGGTTTCCTGAGGCATGTTGTAGACCCGCATAAATTGCGGCTTCCTTGCCAAAATTACGTGAGAATGAGATGAGTTTGATTCGTTTATCCTTTTGATGTAAGTTCTTGATTTCTGTAACAGTTCCATCGGTTGATCCATCATCCACAAAGAGTAATTGATACATGATTGCATGTTTCAAAAAGTAAGCATCATTCTTGCAGAATTCTTCATAGAAATATCGGATGTTTTCTTCTTCGTTATAACACGGAATAATTACAGTTAATAATTTCGGCATAATACTTCCCTCATCTTTGCACTTAAAATAGCATAATCATCGCTTCAGTTCAATGTAGAATAGATTCTTCAAAAAAGGTTCAACCAAATGATTGAACCTTTTTTTGCATTAGTCAGCGACTTCTTTCGCAATCTTACGATAGATATCCTGTAATTCTTGTTTTTGTGCATCGGATAACTGTTTATCTGGATTATCCTTTGATAATTCGAAATCATCTAAGAGTGATACATGATAATCAACTAACTTACCATTCTTTACACCGATGACTGCTGGCACATAGAAACCTTTTTCACCTGAAGAGTTTACCTTTAATACTGGATCAATGTATTCTAGTAACTTCTTGTAGTCATCTTTTTCAACTTTCGCAGAAGCGTCAACGTAATAAATTGTTAAGTTTAATTCCTTTGCGACTTCATTTAACTCTGGAACAGCACGGTTACACCAAGCACATTCGTCATATCCGTAATAAAGAATACCTGTTCCACCCTCTTCAAACATACGTAGAGATTCTTTCAATGTAATAAGTTGGAAATCTGCGACCTCATTGCGAATCCACTTATAACCTTTCATATCTGCCTTTGTGGAATTTAATTTGATTGGGTTTGTAATAGTGAGTGTATTTGAAGTTTCACTTGTGGATGTGTTCTTCTTACTCTCAGTTTTATTGAAGCAGCCTGCTAGTAATACGACCGCTAATAAGCATGTTAAGATTTTTTTCATCTTGTACCTCTTTTCTTTGCGTTTTAGTATAGCATAATCTAAAAACTCAATCTATTTTTCGAACTTCAACGGAATTAGAGAAAGATTCAATCTTTTCGCGTGTAGCCAAACCTTTCGAATATGCTGTGGCAGATCCACAGGATGCCCCAAACTGGAAGCTATCTACGATATTTCTGGAGCGGTTATATTCCATTAAGAATCCTGCAACGAGGGAGTCTCCAGTTCCTACTGTATTGACGATTGTTGTTGGGTCTAATACTTCACACTGGAATGTTCCTTCCTTTGATGCTAGAACCGCATGACCACTGATATCTAGTATCATTACGTTTTCAACCCCTTGGGCATGTAAGTCTTTTGCGGCATGTACCATATCTTCTGTTGTTTCAACAGGATAGGATACAAGTGCTCTTACTTCTTCCTTTGTTGTCTTCAACAAGAATAACTTCGTGGATAACATTTTCTTCACAAGTTGTGCATCTGTATCTAAGACAACTTTAATGCCATCAGACTGTAACTTCTTTAAGATAGATACCATATGATTGACCGTATAAGATGGTGTATTTCCTGCTAATACAAGCACATCATTTTCGTAAAGCGTATTTAACTTTCCTGCTAGATTATCTAAATCCTTATCCTGAATATATGGACCACATGCATTCATGTTTGTGTCAGTTGTAGAATTGCACTTGACATTGATGCGTGTATTTCCATCAATGTAGGAAAAGTTAGGACGAATTTCCTGATACTTCGTTAATAAGCGAATATAGAAGTCTTTTGTAAAACCACCAAGGAAACCGAATGCTCGTGATGGCACTCCCAAGTTACTTAACACAATAGAAATATTGATTCCCTTACCACCTGCTTCATAATATTCCAAATCAGAGCGATTTGTCTTTCCTGCTTCAATCGGGTCAGAAAACTCCATGTAATAATCTAATGATGGATTCATTGTACATGTACAAATCATATTACACCTCTGCTACATTCTGAATAATCTTCAAGATAACTTGTATGGATAGTTCTAACTCATCAAGCACACAGTATTCAAAGCGACCGTGGAAGTTTCCACCACCACAGCCAATGTTTGGACATGGTAGCCCCATAAAGGAAAGCTGTGCGCCATCTGTACCACCACGGATTGGTTCTTGCAGAATGTGAATACCTAACTCTTCCATGGACTTCTTTGCAATGATAACTGCAGTTGGATCTTTATCCAATACTTCCTTCATATTGCGATAGCTATCCTTGATTTCAATCGTTACAGCACCTTCACCATACTTCGTATTGATGAATTCAGCAGCCTTTAACATTAGTTCTTTCTTTTCTGTTAACTTTTGATAATCATGATCACGAATGATATATTCTAGTTCTGCATTTTCTACATCACCTTTCATATTATGAAGATGAATAAAACCTTCCCATAACTCTGTGTGTTCAGGTACTGCATGTGCAGGCATCATTGTTTGATATTCACACGCAAGCTTTGCCGCATTAATCATACGATTCTTTGCGGAACCTGGGTGAATGGAACGTCCTTTGAAATGCAATACTGCAGATGCCGCATTGAAGGTTTCATCTGATAATTCACGTACAGTGCCACCATCCATTGTGTAGGCAAACTTCGCACCAAACTTCTTTACATCAAAGAAGCGTGGACCATTCCCAATTTCTTCATCTGGTGTAAAACCAATCGCAATCTCACCGTGCTTTACTTCTGGATGATCATGCAAGTATACAAGAGCTTCCATAATGGAAGTAATACCAGCCTTATCATCTGCACCAAGTAGCGTATTACCATCTGTTACCATCAAACGCTTTCCCTTGAATTCTTTCATCCATGGGAAACGTTCCATGGATAGTGTTACATCTTTATTCAAGGTAATGTCCTTACCATCAAAGTTTTCGATGATACGCGGATTGACACCAGTTCCACTAAAATCAGGTGCTGTATCCATATGTGCAATAAAGCCTACTGTATCAACCTTTTTATCTAAGTTTGATGGTAGCTTTGCGTATACATAACAATGTTCATCTACCGATACATCTTGTAAACCTAATTCTTTTAATTCCTCAACGAGTAGATTTGCCAAATCGAATTGTTTTTTTGAGGAAGGTGTTTCTTGTTCATTTGCAGGATCTGATTGTGTATCAATCTTGCAATAACGTATTAATCTTTCTGCTGCGCTCATATTCTTACTCCTTTTCTGATTGTAAAAATGAGTGTTCATACTGAATCCCATTCTTTACATTTTCTAATGTTTGTTTATCACATAGTGTTTCAATGATTTTTAATGCAAAATCAATCGTCGCACCCATACCACGACCCGTAATCAAATTACCATCTTTTACAGCCAATACCTGTTGGTATTCGCCCCCAAAGCTTGGTTCATCAAATGTCGGATAACAAGTATACTTTCTACCTTTTAATAAACTATGATGGCCCAAAATTGATGGTGCTGCACAGATTGCACAGGATAACTTTCCTGCTTTAAAGTGTGCTTCATATAAATCAACGAGTTTCTGATTATTTTCAAGATTTTGTGTACCTAATTTTCCACCTGGGAAAATCATAACATCATATTCATTTTGAAACTCGCTAAACAGTTTATCAGCCTGAATCTTTACTTGATGAGATGTTGTGACTGTCAGTGTCTCATTCATCGAAATCATATCAATCGTCAAACCTGCACGGCGTAATAAATCAACTGTTATAAGTCCTTCACAGGTTTCAAAACCATCTGCCATAAAAATTGCACATTTCATTTCAATATCTCCTATCAATTCGTTGTTACATTTTCAACTTATGATAAATATTATACACCTTCAAGGCTTTGCCTTATCATTTATACTCTATTTTATATATGTTTGTAGTATATAAAAACCGCATTATCTGCGGTATTCACTTTAAAATTTGACGAACTCGTTTTTGTAGTTCTTTCACTGTTTTCTCTTCGAACCAAGGATTTTTGCCAAGCCATCGAAAGTTCAGTGGGCTTGGATGAACAATCGGAAAATACTTTGGTAGATATTCTTGATAGTTTTCTACTGTTTCCGTTAAATTCTTCTTTTTCTCTTTACCAAGATAATAATCGATAGAATACTTTCCAACCAACAACGTCAATTCAATATTTGGCATTAACTTTAAAAACTTCTCATGATATTCTTGCGCAATAAACTTGCGTGGTGGTAAATCACCTGTTTTTGCCTTACCAGGATAGTAGAAATCCATTGGTAAGATTGCGATATCCTTACTATAGAACTCCTTATCATCAATTCCCATCCACTTACGTAAACGAATACCAGATTGATCATCGAAAGGGATTCCTGATCTTTCTACGTGTGATCCTGGAGCTTGTCCGATAATTAAGATTTTTGCGCTGGCATCTACCTGTAAGATAGGATTGTATCCGTTCTTCGTATATTCTTTATTTCTTGGATCTTTTTTCAACTCTTCTAATAATTCTTCTATTTTCATCTTCATGACCTCTGAAAGAAAATATCCTGCTATCTTTCGATAACAGGATAAACCAATTACATTTCAGATTCAATCTTTCCGATTTCACGAGCGTGTCTTCTACGATCGATTTCTGTTAGATACTTCTTACGAATGCGAATATCTTCTGGAGTAATTTCTACGAGTTCATCATCATTGATGAATTCAATCGCAGCTTCTAATGACATGATACGTGGTGGAACAAGCTTCATGGCTTCATCGTTACCAGTAGAACGAACCGCAGTCATCTTCTTATTCTTAATTGGGTTAACACCCATATCCATATTCTTAGCGGATACACCAATAATCATACCTTCATATACAGGTGTTTGTGCACCGATGAATAACTGTCCACGTTCCTGAATATTCCAAAGGGCATATGTCATAGCATTACCTGTTTCCGTAGAAATGAGAGCACCATTTTCACGCTGTGGAATTTCACCCTTAAATGGTTCATAACCATCTAGACGTTGTACCATAGTACCTTCACCATGTGTCATATTAATGAAATCTGATCTAAAGCCAATCAATCCACGTGTAGGACACTTATAAGTAATACGTGTGTATGTACCAATTTCTTCCATGTCAGAAAGGATACCCTTACGTACATTGAGGGCAGAGATAACAGAACCAGAATATTCTGTAGGAACATCGATGACAACTTCTTCGATAGGTTCGCATGTAACACCATCAATCTTCTTCATAATAACTTCAGGACGTGATACTGCAATTTCAAAACCTTCACGACGCATCTGCTCTAATAAGATTGTTAAGTGTAATTCACCACGACCAGATACCTTGAATGTATCTGTAGAATCTGTATCTTCAACCTTTAAACCAACATTTACTTCAAGTTCTTTATCTAAGCGTTCACGAATATTACGTGAAGTGACAAACTTACCAACTTGTCCAGCAAATGGAGAATCATTAACCATGAAGTTCATGGATAGTGTTGGCTCTTCAATCTTTAACATTGGCATTGGATCTGGAACACCTTGAGGGCAGATTGTATCACCGATATTGATATCAGGAATACCAGAAATCATACAGATTTCACCACACTGGATTTCTTCAACTGGAACACGACTCAATCCCTTGTAGATAAAGACCTGATTTGTCTTACCTTGGTGTGCACTACCATCCGCATTACATACTGTATAAGATGTCGCAGCTTTTAATGTACCTTTATATACACGTCCAATTCCTAAACGACCGATATAATCGTCATATGCAAGTGCACTGATTTGCATCTGCACTGGCTCATCAATCAAGTTTGGATATGCTTGTGTATGATGGATAATTGTTTCAAATAGTGGGACGATATCTTCATTTGTACCATCCTGCTCATAATGAACAATACCCTCTCTAGCCTTACCAAATAAGATTGGGAAGTCTAACTGATCATCTGTTGCGTTTAGTTCGAGGAACAACTCATAAACTTCATCGATAACTTCGTTAGCACGAGCATCCTGTTTATCCATCTTATTAATTAATAGGATAGGACGTAGGCCTGCTTCTAATGACTTTTGTAACACGAAACGTGTCTGCGGCATTGGTCCTTCGGCAGAGTCTACTAACAAGATAACCGTATCAACCGTTTTGATAATACGCTCAACTTCAGAAGAGAAGTCTGCGTGACCTGGGGTATCAACGATATTAATCTTATAGTCTTTGTATGTTACAGAGCAGTTCTTAGAATAAATAGTAATTCCTCTTTCACGCTCGAGATCGTTGGAGTCCATAATGCAGTCTACAACCTTCTCGTTATCTTTAAATACATGACTTTGTTTGAGGAATGCGTCTACTAATGTTGATTTTCCAGCATCAACGTGAGCAATGACAGCAATGTTAATAATCTTTTGATAGTCCATCTTCTCTTCACCTTCTTTTAAGCATAAGCGGATAAATTATATATTTTATGGCCGCAAATTACAACCCAAACCCATCTAAAATACAGATGTTTTCATTGACGATAGATGTGTAGGTTGCTATAATATTTGAGCGATGCACCAGTGGTGGAATCGGCAGACACGTACGCTTGAGGGGCGTATGAGGCAACTCGTGCAAGTTCAAGTCTTGTCTGGTGCACTATCAAAACCCACAATTTCGTGGGTTTTTTATTATGCTTTCATATAACCTTTCATGAAAATTTTGCAAGTTGATATTTAATTTCAATAAAAGGAATGTAAGCGGTATAATATCTCTTTACTTTTAGTTGTGATAAAACTATCATTGATATTTATAGGAGGAAAAGATTAATATGAAAAAAGTATTGATTCCGGCTTTAGCTTTAACTATGGCTTTATCCTTTGCCGGCTGCTCAAAATCTGAAAAAACAGGTTCTACAGCAGAAACAAAAGAGACAGTAAAGACAGACTACGATGTAGTAGTTATTGGAGCTGGTCTTACTGCCGCAATTACAGCAGCTGAAAACGGTGCATCCGTTGTTGTTGTCGAAAAGATGGCAGCTATCGGTGGTAACACAGCTTTATCTGGTGGTGAAATGGCAGCACCTGGTAACTGGTTACAACAAAAAGAAGGCATCGAAGATAGTACTGATAAGTTCTACGAAGATGTTATGAAAGGCGGCGACTACAAGGCTAATCCTGAACTCGTTAGAGTTTTAGCTGACAACGCTTTAAGCGCTGCTGAATGGTTACGTGATGACATCAAGGTTGACTTCGAAGACAAGATGATGTTCTTTGGTGGACACAGCGTAATGCGTTCCTTAGTACCACATAACGAATCTGGTGTTGAAATCATCCAGAAGTTAAAGGCTAAGGCTGATGAATTAGGTATCACAGTATTAACAAATACAAAGGCTACTGAATTAGTAGAGGCAGATAAGAAGGTCACTGGTGTTAAGGCAACAACAAAAGATGGTGATGTAACATTCACAGCTTCTAAGGGTGTTGTACTAGCAACTGGTGGTTTCGGATCTAACATCGAAATGCGTAAGGAATACAATCCAGAAATGGACGAAAAGATTCTATCTACATGTTCCCCAGGAAGCACTGGTGACGGTATCGTAATGGCAGAAAAACTTGGTGCAGCTACAGTTGATATGTCATATATCCAAACATATCCAACATGCGACATCACATCAGGTACATTATTATATGTTGGTGACGTACGTTTAGCTGGTAGATCAATCCTTGTTAACAAGGAAGGTAAGCGTTTCGTTGAAGAACTAGAACGTCGTGACGTTATTTCTAAGGCTGTTACAGAACAGACAGGTGGCGTTTCATACATGTTCTGGGATGAAGCATCTATGGAAGCTTCTGGTGTTAAGGAAGCTCACCCTGAAGAGTACGAAAGACTCATCAAGGAGAAGCACTTAGTTAAGGCTGATACAATCGATGAAGCAGCAGCTTTCTTCGGTATTGACGCTGAAACATTAAAGAAGACTATCGCAGACTACAACCAATACGCTGCTGATGGTAAGGACTTAGAATTCAACAAGCGTGGTAAGTTAGTTGCCTTCGGTGAAGGTCCATACTACATCATGGTTTCACAACCATCTGTTCACCACACAATGGGTGGTGTTGTAATCAACACGAACGCTCAAGTATTAGACAAGGATGGCAAGGCTATCTCCGGTCTATACGCTGCTGGTGAAGTTACTGGTGGTATCCATGGTACAAACCGTCTAGGTTCTGACGCTATCGCTGATATTACAGTATTCGGTAGAATTGCTGGCGAACAAGTATCTAAGTAATTTATACAAAGACCTGTAATGCATAACAACCTATAAAATAAAATGTCCAACCTTTGATTATGAGGAAGGACATTTTATTTTGGTTATAAATAGAAAAAGACACCCCGCGCCAATGGGTACAGGCCATGTCTTTACATATAAAATACCATCTGGTTTTGAAGAAATCAAGATAATATACTTCAATAGAGTAGAGTGAGAATATCTTATCCAGATATTCATCGACCCTCTCATTGCA
>CALISH010000075.1 GCA_938041275.1 uncultured Solobacterium sp. | reverse complement strand
AACGCATATAGCGTTAAGCTTCCTTTTATTTTGTTATAGAAATACTACTTCAGAATTTCTATATTTGATTAATGTAGAATACCGTTATAACGCTAAAAATTGATAAATGATTTCCTACTGTGATTAAAGCTTGTTATATTTCCGTTCCTGGTCGATCAAATAAGTTGTTTTCATACCTCCTAAAAGTAAAGCATAGGTAGCTAATACATTTAAATGCAATGAGAGTAATATAGTTATCACGATATATAACAATGTTTCTGCTGCAATACAGGAAACAACGGTTCTTCTACGATATATTTTAATTAATTGATAATCAAGAATATAACTCAACAACACATAAATGCCAAACAGAACATATATAGCTTCCATATTTATAAATCGAATAAATATCAAAATTGCAATTCTTAATATCAATATAATTTTCAATAATATTCTGCATTGCATATCTTTCTGAAAAGAAGCCTGAAACTGTACACTTTTTTCATAATCGATCTTAATCTCTTTTTCATATCTTTTATCAAAATGTTGGAATGTATATATTTCCGGAATACTTAATAGTAAAAAGATAATTACCATAATCGACACACTATATTCCCTATTTTTTAACAAAAAATAGGGTTTCTCCAAATAAATAAGCATCATACAAAGAACTACTAGAGCTTCTCCTATGGAAAAATTTCTTAGATACTTATTGCTTAACCTTGATATCGGTATCGAAATAAGCAAATAAATAAATGTATTGACTATTGGAAGTATAGAAATTATATTTCTCAGAAATATATTTGTATTCTCTATAAACAAATGACTTATTGAATAAATTAAGGTGATAAAAAATAATATAAAAGTGGCTAACTTTCCATATCTTATTACCGTAATCATCTCACAGTAGTCGAAATGAATAATTCCCACGGATATGGGCATAAACTGATATCACAACCATTATTTAACGCACCGTATCCAATACAATATGCAATTTGCCCCACTTTTTCAGCAACTTTACTTAAGCCGGCACCAAGTAAAAATGAAAGTATTCCCCCATTCTTAATATATTTTATGACTCTACTGGTAATTACAGCTGCTCCAGCTAAAGCAATATATGTTTGTGGCATAAATCCAATGGCTGCACAAATTTGTCCACATTCCCATTTACTAAAATACTGTCCACCATCTAAATACATCATTTCTTCTTGTTCTAATTCTACGTAATTATTAGGTAATACTAATTCCATATTTTCCTCCTAGTTTTTAGTTCCCTATTGTTCCAATAAGATATTTGAAAGTATATATAAATGAATAGAATTAACTAATTTGCTATTTTACAGTTTCATATTAAATACCTTATATGGTTAAAGATTCTGTGTGGCAAATTTTAGTGATATGAGTCAAAAATTGAACTTTACATACTTTAGGTACGATGAAAATTACATCGTACCTAAAGCAATACCATTTAATAAAACTATTCAATGAATATAGATTAAAATACACTTTTACATCAGTTAATCACTTATGCTCATACATTAAAATCATTAATAGAATGATTGCTATAAAACAGCCCAAAACAAATACTATCTTTCCTTTTTTGGAGTGGAATATCTTAATTTTATTTGGATTATACTTGATAGAAAGCATGAATGTACCAATTGATACAGCCAATAATCCAAAAGATCCAAGCAAAATAAATATATTAAATCTTTCATATTTACTAAATAATGTTCCAACAGCGTAAGAAATCATTAAACATATAAATGAAATAATTTCATATTTAGTATGTTTCTTTATCTTAAAGTCTCGTAGCATTTTCCAATACCCCCAAAATCTACCTAATTGATTTCTAAATATATCATTCAAAATATATCATTTCTTCTTGTTATAATTCCACATAATTATTCAATAATATCAACTCTATGTTTTCCACTAAATTAGAATACTAAATTCCAAACATCTCTATTATGAATATAACAGAAGATATTTCATAAAAGCGGTATGAAAATACCATCTTTTTCTTTATGATTATCTTAGTGAAAAAGAGGAACATCATATGTCACAAGAAATCTATGTTAAACCCAAGAAAGTTACACCCTTAAATATCCTACTTATCTTGATAGGATCATCCTTATATGCATTATCCGTAAACTTCTTCTTAGTACCTTTAAAGCTTTACTCTGGCGGAGTACCAGGTACAGCTCAGATGTTAAGAACATTATTCTTTTCTAATGTTCAAAATGTAGATACTGCAGGTATTATCAACCTTGCGTTTAATATCCCACTCTTTCTTCTAGCTTTAAAGAAGATGAAGAAGCGCATGGTCGTAGGAACCGCGTTAT
This sequence comes from uncultured Solobacterium sp., assembly GCA_938041275.1. Lineage (GTDB taxonomy): Bacteria > Bacillota_I > Bacilli_A > Erysipelotrichales > Erysipelotrichaceae > Bulleidia. The sequence goes on along the minus strand of CALISH010000075.1, from coordinate 850 downwards.
CTGTTGCCTTACAGACGATCATCTTTACTTATATAATCGCCCCTACTGCACCTATTCTCGATGATAAACTTGCATGCATTGTAATCGCTGGACTATTAGGTGGCGTTGGATGTGGATTAATTCTTACAAATAGCGCAAGTGCAGGCGGCCTAGATTTATTGGGTTTATATCTAAGTCATAAGTCAAAGAAGATTTCTGTAGGACTATTCAATGTACTTTATAATATTGTTCTCTATACATTAATGGCAGTACTTTTTGATGTTTCAACTGCGTTATACTCTATTATCTATATCGTTGTATTCTCTGTTACGATTGATCGTTGGCATTATCAAAATATCGAAGTTGAGCTGATGATTTTCACACATGTACCTGAAGTGAAAGAGATGATCATGCATGAATATGCAAGAGGTGTTACTTGTTGGGATGGTAAGGGTGCTTATACCAATCATCAAACCGAAGTACTCGTAACAATCGTCGCAAAAAGTGAGGTTTCATCCGTCCAAAGAGAGATTCGAAAGCTTGATCCAAATGCCTTCGTAATCGCACATACACGTGTCTCTGTGTCTGGAGGTTACCAAAAACGCCTTGTTTAACGCTAAAAATGCGATTAGTAGTGGATTTGTTTTTCTTTGTGATGCATTTTGTAATAAATATTCCTAAGGTTGAGCACCTTCTGTCATGTCTGATGGTAAACTTCTATGGAGACCTCTTTAGAGGAAACCGTATATTAGCCGCAAAATCTGAAGAAGTTTTTATGCCGAGATCTCTGACAGAGTCTAATTAATTTAATAGAGATAAAAGGGGCTGTAACGATTAAGTAAATTTTATAGATTTACTTGAGGCATACAGC
>CALISH010000074.1 GCA_938041275.1 uncultured Solobacterium sp. | reverse complement strand
AATTAAGAGGAAGGACATTTTATTTTATAGGCTGTTATGCGTTACAGCCTCTTTTAAAGCCCTTATTTTAATGCTTCACTAGGGGCCTTTTATACCTTAAAAAATCCATATCAACGTGTGATATGGATTGTATGACTATTTTAGAATATCTCTTAATACGATATTTGCGTTACGATCTGGTCCTACGGAAACGAGACAGAACTTTGTGCCTGTATATTCTTCAATGAAGCGTACATACTTTTGACAGTTTACTGGTAATTCATCAAATGTTCTTGCATCCGAGATATCTTCTGTCCAACCATCGAAGTACTTATAGACTGGTTTTGCTTTTGCATAGTCTTTTAGAGAAGCAGGGACTGTATCATATTCTTTGCCTTCGATTTCATATCCTACACATACTGGCAACTTGTCGTATCCTGTTAGGATATCTAGTTTTGTGAGTGCCATTTCAGTTAGACCATTGATTAATACAGCCTGTCGAACAACTGGTAAATCTAACCAACCTACACGACGTGGTCTTCCAGTAGTAGCACCATACTCTGAACCTTTTTCACGTAAAGCGTGTGCATCATCGCCTTGTAACTCGGTAACGAATGGGCCTTCACCAACGCGTGTGGAGTAAGCCTTTGTTACACCGATAATATGGTCTAGTTTGCGTGGGGATACACCTGCACCTTCACATACACCTGCAGCAGTAGGGGATGATGAAGTTACGTATGGATATGTACCATAGTTGATATCCAACATATTTGCTTGAGCACCTTCAAATAATACAACTTGTTTTGCGTCTAATGCTTTGTTGATTTTGTCTGTAGCATCGCAAATCATTGGCAATAGACGTTCTCTATATTCTTTGAATGTAGCTACCATTTCATCGTAATTAAATGGTTCTGCATTAAAGAGTTTAACAATTTCTTCGTTCTTTTGTGCGAGTACTACCTTTAACTTTTCCTGGAATACATCCCAATCTCGTAAGTCACAAACGCGGATACCGATACGTGTGTATTTATCGGCGTAACATGGACCGATACCATTCTTGGTTGTACCAATTTTACCAGCTCCAGCTCGTAATTCTTGCAATTCATCAATCTTTACATGATATGGCATAAGAAGGTGAGCACGGTCACTGATCTTTAAGTGATCACATGTAAATCCTTGTGATTCTAATGTATCAATCTCTTTAAACAGTACGGAAAGATTTACAACAACACCAGGTCCAATAATGCATGTAGCATCTGCGTTTAAAATACCTGATGGTAATAAGTGTAAAATGATCTTTTTATTATTAACGACAACGGTATGGCCTGCGTTATTACCACCTTGGAAACGAACCACCATATTGACGTTAGTACCCAATAAATCAACGACTTTTCCTTTTCCTTCGTCGCCCCATTGGGAACCTACAACTACATATCCTGACATGATATATCTCCTTTAACGCAACAATAATATCATATATAACTTGAATATAGGCAAAATAGAGAAAAATTATCAGTGTTTATAGTAAAATGGGTAAAGAGGTGATGAAAATGAGTGAAAGAAACGCAAAAGGAAAAACACCGGAAGACTATGGCTTCCGTATGCCTAATAAAAAAGGTATTCAGAAATTTGAATTACATGAAGGCGCTAGTGTCAAGAAAGTAATTGGTATTGTATCAGGTAAGGGTGGTGTAGGTAAGTCATTCGTGACATCTATGCTGGCATCTATGATGCAAAAGAGAAATCATAGAGTAGCTGTATTAGATGGTGATATTACTGGTCCTTCCCAAGGAAAATCTTTTGGTGTTACATCAAAAGCTGAAGGTTTTAAGGGTACAATCTATCCAGCTATCACAAAGAATGGAATGCAGTTAATTTCTTCTAATATGTTATTGGATAAGGATGAAACTCCAGTTATCTGGCGTGGTCCAATGGTGGCTTCGATTCTGCAACAATTCTATTCAGAAGTATTATGGGAAGCAGTAGACTACATGTTTGTAGATATGCCTCCAGGAACAAGTGATGTTCCATTAACTTTATTCCAATCTGTACCACTTGATGGAATTATCGTAGTAACAAGTCCACAGGATTTAGTATCCATGGTTGTTGAAAAAGCAATTAACATGGCATCAATGATGAATATTAAGGTATTGGGGCTTGTTGAAAATATGTCTTATGTACAGTGTCCTAACTGTGATGAAAAGATTTATGTCTTTGGCAAATCACATGCACATGAAGTTGCACAGAAGTATCATTTGCCATTACTTGCACAGATTCCAATGAATCCAGAGATTCCTGCTGCTGCAGATAAGGGTTGCATCGATGAAGTAGTCGTTCCGGAATTAGATGTTGTAGCTGAATTCATCGAAAGTATTTAAAGTATTCACATACTGTTCACACAGTTTTACTAAGATACTTATAAGGAGGGTGTTCCATGACAAAGATTTTGATTGTAGATGATGAAGCAAAGATTCGCGAACTAATTATTAAATATGCAAAACATGAAGGTTTTGAAACAGCTGAAGCTGCCGATGGCATGGAAGCAGTAGAACTGTGCGAAAAGAATAACTATGATCTTGTTGTCATGGATATTATGATGCCTCACTTAGACGGCTTCTCCACAGTGAAAGAAATCAAGAAAACAAAACCACAGTTGCCTTTTATTCTTTTATCCGCTCTAGGTGAGGAATATGATCGTATTCATGGTTTTGATGTTGGCGTTGATGATTATGTAGTTAAACCATTTTCTTCGAAAGAGTTAATGATGCGTATTCATGCCATTTTAAAAAGAGTACATCCTGTAGAAGCGGTATCTTTAGAACAGTTTAAGATTGATGGTATGGTGATTGATTATTCCGCACGTACCGTAACGATTGAAGGTCGACGTATTCAATTATCTCCAAAGGAATATGAGCTTTTAGTATATCTAGTAAAAAATATGGGTATTGCCTTAACACGTGAACAACTATTACAGAATGTATGGGGTTATGACTTCTTTGGGGATGATCGTACACTAGATACACATATCAAACTGTTACGTAAAAATCTAGGTGATTATGCAAAGTATATTATTACGTTGAGAGGAGTTGGCTATCGTTTTGAAAAAGTTAACGCCTAAACAGAAAAAGAATATTAGTTTACGTTGGAAGATTGGTCTATATCTTTCTGTATTCTCATTTGTGCTTGTTGCGATTGTATTCATATTTCAGGCTTTATTATTGGAGCCGATGTATGAAGCAAGTAAAAAACGTACGGTTGAGAATGTATCGAATGCGGTTGTGAATGTTGTAAAAGAAGATGATGATGCGGATGATATAGAAGAATACATCAATATTGCCCAAGAAACCAACGAAACATGCATTCGTGTGTTGCGTGAATCAAATGTTTTTCCAGGTACGTATGAAGATACGTATCTTGAATCGGGTGGTAAAAATCTAGGCTGTCGTTTATACAAAATGTCATCGAATGAAATCCTAACGCAGATTGCAAATGCAGAAAACAGCGATAAGGGTGAGTCGATGGTTGTACAAGATACAAACTTGATTACACCAACCAATGGTGAACGTTTCCGTAATATTACGTATACACGTATTATAAAAGACCACGATGGTAATAAATCAATCGTTATGGTTTACAGTAATATCACACCAATTTCTACGACAAAGAAGACTTTGTCGATGCAGATGTGGTATATCTCTGCAATTATCTTGGTAGCAGTATTAGTATTAACGTATATCATGTATCGTACGATTGCGCGTCCACTGATTTTGATTAATCAATCTGCGAAAACATTACCGGAAGGAAAGTATGAACGTGTAACCGTTCAAAATTATCGTGAGGCAGAAGAGTTAAACGACACACTTTT
>CALISH010000073.1 GCA_938041275.1 uncultured Solobacterium sp. | reverse complement strand
GAAACCGATAAATGGATGATGGTTTCCGATGGAAAATATAAAACAAGATATTTTAGAGGCAACTTTGATATTATTTAACGATAGAGGCCTAGACTTTACGATGAATGATATTGCAAAGTCGATGCATATCGCAAAGAAGACAATTTATCGTTTCTTTTCGTCAAAAGAAGAGTTATTGATTGCATTATTGGATTATGGCTTTGAGAATATTCAAAAAGAGAAACAAAAGATCTTATCTAGTAATGATAGTATCGCAAAACGTTTGGAACAAGCTATGATTGCGATGCCAAAGCAATATGCAAAGATTGACTTTCGCATGTTAGTGAGCTTACGGGATATTTATCCTGAAGCATATGTTCGTTTGAATGAACATCTTGAAAATGATTGGGAACCTATTATCAAATTAATTAATGAAGGTATTCGTAAAAAAGAAATTCGTAAAATTAATACGTTTATACTTCGTCAGATTGTGACTGCTACGTTTGAGCAACTCTTATCTACAGATCAGTTGCAAGAAAGAAACTTAACTTATGCCAAAGCGTTAAAAGAAATGATGAATATCATCATGAAAGGAATTGTGGTAGATAATGATTAGAATCAATAATGATTGGGAATATATTGATCAATGGAATGATTCGTTTATCCTTGAAAGCGCAGCGGATAAGGTTGTTAGATTGCCTCACACTGTACAAGAGATACCACTACATTATGCTAATTCAGATAGTTATCAAAAGATTGTCGGATATCGTAAAAAATTGACATTTGATTCATCTTTAAAAGGTAGAAGACACTTTATACGCTTTGATGGTTCTGCTCATGAATCTACAGTGTATTTCAATGGAAAACAGATGTACGCTCATGCATGCGGATATACTGCATTTACAGTTGAAATAACAGATCAAATTCGCTTTGATGAAGAGAATTATTTAACAGTTAAAGTAGATAGTCATGAGAGTTTAAATACACCTCCATTTGGTTTTGTGATTGATTATCTTACCTATGGTGGTATCTATCGTGATGTATGGCTTTATGATAAGCCTAGATACTTTATCAAAGATATATTTGTGATGACAAAGTCTTTAGATACAGTAACCGTATCTATACAAACAGAAGGGTCAATTCCAGTTGATACATATCATGTAAAGATATTTAATTCTGAAGATAGAATTATTGCGCAAGAAATCGTAGCTATAAATAAAAAGCAAGTACAAATACCTGTAAAGAATATTCATGCATGGTCTGCGGAATCACCAACTTTATATCGTTGTGTTGTGGAACTAGGTGAAGATAGTTATGAAACAACCTTTGGATTCCGTACGATACGGTTTGATGAAAATGATTTATACATCAATGGTCAAAAAGTATTCTTGAGGGGTCTGAATCGTCACCAGTGCTATCCGTATATCGGGTATGCGGCTGTTGATTCTTTGCAAGAGGAAGATGTACGTATCTTAAAGGAAGAGTTACATGTAAATGCGGTACGTACCTCGCATTATCCACAAAGTCAATCATTTATCGATGCATGTGACCGCTATGGTTTATATGCATTTACGGAGATTCCTGGTTGGCAACATATTGGGGATGAAACTTGGAAACAACAAGCAATACAGAATACAAAAGATATGGTATTACAATATCGAAATCATCCTTCCATAATTCTATGGGGTGTAAGAATCAATGAATCATTAGATGATGATGAACTTTATACAAAGACAAATGAGATTGCTAGAAAATTAGATCCTTCTAGACCAACAGCAGGTGTACGATATCTTACTAAGAGTCATCTATTAGAGGATGTTTATACATTTAATGATTTTTCACACCATGGTGATAATAAAGGTGCGCTAAGTAAAGGTGAAGTTATGGTTGATACACATCATCTACTCATCATCTCTGAAGCCAATGGACATATGTTTCCAACGAAGAGTTTTGATACACAAGCAAGACGGCAAGAACATGCATTACGTCATGCGCGTGTATTTAATGATGCGATGGCTGATCATCAACATACTGGAGTTTTCCAATGGTGTATGTTTGATTATGCGACACATAAAGATTTTGGCTCTGGTGATCGGATTTGTTATCATGGCGTGATGGATAGTTTCCGTAATCCAAAACTTGCGGCTAGTGTATATGCTTCACAACAGGATGAAGAACCAATCTTAGAGATTAGTACTTCAATGGATATTGGCGATTACAATGCTGGTAATTTACCAGATTTTTACGCATTTACCAATGCGGATGAAGTGCGTTTATACAAAAATAATCAGTTTGTTTCTGCGTTTTCTACATCTGAGTATTCTGGTTTAAAGCATGGTCCTATTCGTATCGATGATACGATTGGAGAACTTCTTGTAGAAAATGAAGACTATACTTTAAAACAGGCGGATGATATACGGAAATGCTTATTAGCAAGTAAAAAGTATGGTAGTAACTTACCGCTACGTTATCGTTTGTTATATGCGAAGATGATGTTTCAATACAAGATGAAGTACAGCGATGGTGTCGCTCTTTATGGAAAATATGTATCAGGTTGGGGCTCGGATTCAATTACTTGGAGATTTGATGCAATCAAAAATGGAGAAGTTGTAAAGTCTATTATCAAACGGCCATCTGCTAAATTACATCTATCGTATCAAGTTTCACGTACAGCACTCATTGAAGGTGATTGTTACGATATGTCTGCGATTCGTATTCAAGTAAAGGATGAATATCATAATCTAGCTTCCTATGCACAACTACCACTAAATCTTATTACAACTGGTCCAATCGAAATTGTGGGTCCTAAAATGGTTGTTACTGAAGGTGGTATGACAGGTACATATATTAAAACAACTGGTGAAGAGGGAGAGGCGATTCTAACAATCTCTACATCAGATTGCAGTGCAATTACAATTCATTTTACAATTACGAAGGAAAATCATACATTATGAAAGAATTTGGTAAAAAACAATTTGTTGCCTATGGTTTAGGTGCGGTGGAAAAGGATATGGTTTATGCTTTATCTGCTTCCTATATCATGTATTACTATCAAGATATCTTAGGTTTATCAGCGACTTTTGTTGGATTTATCTTGATGATTGCTCGTGTATTTGATGCGGCTAATGATCCATTTATGGGTGTTGTTGTGGCTAAGACAAATTCTAGATGGGGTAAGTTTCGGCCATGGTTATTTACGGGTACAATTTTAAATGCATTTGTTTTATATGCATTGTTTGCGGCACCTGCAGTATCAGGGAAAGCATTGATGATTTATTTTGCAGTGATGTATATTCTTTGGGGTGTGACATATACTATGATGGATATTCCATTTTGGTCAATGATACCTGCAGTTACTTCTACGACAAAAGACCGTGAGAATTTATCTGTTGTTGGACGTACCTGTGCAGGTGTTGGATATGCATTAATTAATGTGTTTACTGTTATGGCTGTATCCAAACTAGGAAGTGGGATTGAGCGTACTGGATTTCGCTTATTTGCGCTTATTATTGCAATTTTGTTTGTCGTATTTATTTTATTTACATGCTTTACAATACATGAACAAAAAGTTGAAAACATGCAGACAACGTCGGTTAAAGAGATGTTTAAAGCATTATTTAACAACGACCAAGCAATCGTGACGGTTGTTACAATTGTACTGATTAATTCTGCGTTATATATTACATCGAATCTTTTGATATACTTCTTTAAATACGATATTGGTGGAACAACTTGGAAGGATGCGTATACTTTATTTACTTCAGTTGGTGGTATTTCTCAGATCTTAGGTATGATGTTTGTATATCCAATTCTTAGAAGTAAATTATCGAATACAACAATCTTTAAGCTAAGTTTGTGTCTAGCAATCTTTGGATATGCATTCTTACTAGCATTATGTTTACTAGGATATTCATCTGTTCTAACAATGTTGATGGTACCTGGTGTAATGATTTTTGTATCTAATGGTATATTGACCGTATTAACAACAGTCTTTCTTGCGAATACTGTAGATTATGGTGAAGTGAAGACTGGTCATCGTGAAGAGTCGGTAATCTTTAGTATGCAGACGTTTGTCGTAAAGGCTGCCAGTGGCTTAGCAGTATTCATCACGGGTGTTAGTTTGGATCTAATTGGTTTAACAAGCAAAGATGGACTAGGAGAAGGAATACCAACGTTTGGTTCGCCATTACTAGGATTGCGTTTACTGATGACGATTTTACCAATCATTGGATTAGTCCTTTCTTTAGTTTTATTTACAAGAAAGTTTATCCTAACAGATATAAAAGCGGAACAAATTCGGAAGCAACTAGAAGACAAGAAGGTGTGAGTATGCAGGTTAAGTGGTTGATAGAAAGTGTCGATCAGAAAATTCAATTACAAGGCAATGAAAATTGGCAAGATGATGCACTACATATTCATGTCACAACTGCTCAAATGATACTGGGTAAAGTAGAGGCGAAACTTTCTGTATCTATTGCAAAGGATGAGAAGATATTCATGAATGGGTATCAAACATGGACATATTCTCCAGAACTTACAAGATATGATCATACACATGGTCTAAAGAGAGTGCCAAAGAGTTTATTACGGAAATATGGATTTGATCGTTACGGGGATTATCATTTTGTAGACTACCCACAAAAAAAGGGTATTACTCATGGTGAATCATGGTGCTATTTCCGCGATGGAAAGAAATTTCGCTTGTTTGCGTCATTAGATGAAGATCCAGGATATACGTTATTTTGGTATAACGCAAATAAAGCTGAATTAACAATTCAAAGAGATTGTAAGGATGTACAGACAAATGGTATCTTTCATGCATTTGATTTATTCTATGCGGAAGGTAGTGAAGAGGAGGTCTTTCAAGCATGGTTTGATGCAATGAAGCTAAATCCCCTTACAACCAAGAAATTATTTGGATATTCTAGCTGGTATAATCACTATCAAGATATTAATGAAGATAAGATACGTTATGATTTATCTGGTTGCGATAAAGTATTTCAAGTAGGTGACTTATTTCAGATTGATGATGGTTGGGAGCCATTTGTGGGAGATTGGTTGGAAACAGATGCGGTGAAATTTCCAAATGGATTAAAAACACTTGTAGATGAAATACATGCAGAGGGATATAAAGCTGGTTTGTGGCTTGCGCCATTTGTGGCAGAAAAGAATTCGTCACTCTATCAAAATCATCCAGATTGGTTCTTGCACCATCATGGAAAGCCATGGTGTTTAGGTGCTAACTGGTCAGGATTTTATTCGTTAGATATTGATCATCCAGATGTAATTGACTATATCAAGAAAGTGTTTCATCAAGTATACGACGTATGGGGTTTTGATTTAGTTAAACTAGACTTCTTATATGGTGCAGCTCCATTTGGAAATGCATCTGAAAGTCGTGCTAAGAGAATGAAACGGGCATTGCAATTGTTACGAGATATTTCCATTGGCAAAGAAATTCTTGCCTGTGGTGTTCCGTTAATGCCATCCTTTGGATTGGTGGAATACAGCCGTATTGGATGTGATGTTGGTTTGGATTGGGATGATGTTTTCTATATGCGTTTATTGCATCGTGAAAGAATCTCTACCAAAAATGCGATAGTGAATACCGTCAATCGTAGACAATTAAATAAACATGCGTTTATGAATGATCCAGATGTTTTCTTTATCCGTACTGACAATATTCATCTATCAGATAAACAAAAGGATGATTTAGCACGGATACAAGCTTTGCTTGGAGGGGTAT
>CALISH010000072.1 GCA_938041275.1 uncultured Solobacterium sp. | reverse complement strand
TATTCATTTATTGAGCCAGAGCACTTACTTTTTGGCGTTATTTCACAGCGTAATTCCAAAGCAAGAAGATTACTTGCCCTTTTAGAGATTGATGTAGTTGGACTTGAACAATCGCTTGCGGATATTTTCTTTCAAACTACTGAAAGGGGTGATAGAGAAGAAAAAACAAAAGTATTTTATAAGATTTTAAATTGTTTCTCACAGACAAAAGTGATGGATGGCGCAAGAGATTATCGCGTCATGAATACAAGGGTAGTTGAGGCGGTACTTTCCGTTACGGAAAAGAATCGATTCTCCAAGGGAATCTTTAGTTGGGTTGGATTTCAGACAAAGTGGGTTGCGTATGAAAACGTACAACGTAAATATGGTCAATCCAAGTGGTCATTTTGGCAATTATGGAAATACGCATTTGATGGTCTAACCGCATATTCTACAGCACTATTATCCATGTCTTCTTTTGTAGGAGTGGTATTTTGTTTGATTTCCTTTTTGATGATTATATTTGTAGTAATTCGTAAGTTAATGTTTGGTGATCCAACTGCTGGTTGGCCATCACTGGTATGTATTATCTTACTGGCATCTGGACTACAACTATTATCCATTGGTGTGATTGGCCAATATCTAGCAAAGACATACATGGAAGTAAAAGATAGACCGGTATATATTGTAAAAGAAAAGCTATAGGAAACTTGTGATGGTAAAGAAACAGCTATATGAGTCGGAAAGTATTGATTTAAGGATTCGGGAAGTAATTCCAGTTTCGTTTTTTAATCGTTCCCCAAAATCAATCGTCTATAGCATTTATCGTCATGGAGAATATGAGTGTATTGGGGAATGTGATTTACGACTGGGCATGGATGAAGAATTATACTATGCAGGAAATATAGGCTATCGTATCTATGATGGATTTCGTGGTCATCATTATGCTTATCATGCATGTAAGTTACTATTACAAATCGCAAAAGAGGAATATCACTTTCGTAAAGTGATTATCACGTGTTCACCAGACAATATCGCAAGTGATAAGACAATACAATCTCTACACGCAGAACTACTACAGACAGTGAATGTTCCTAAACATCATTGGTTGTATCGACGTGGAGAGAAAGTTAAGAATATCTATTTATTGACACTCTAATTTAGAGAATAAAAAAAGGAGTTTGGTATAATACTTTTATGAAAAAATTATGGCGAGTACTGACAGGTCGATTAATGGTAGTGATCCCACTGCTCCTATTACAGTTGGGATTTTTTGTAGTACTGTTTTATGGTTATACAACGTATGGAACTGCAATGCCAGTGCTGGATATTTTAGCGCTGATTATCGCAATCTATATTATCAATCGAAGAAACGATCCATCGTATAAGATTGGTTGGTTATTATTGGTTCTAGCTGCACCAGTGATTGGAGTTCCACTCTACCTGATTACTGGAAACCGTAAGGTACCGAAAAAACTACATCATGGAACCGTACGTGCAACACGTTCCCTTTCAGATCTAATCAAACCAGATGAATCAATTCTTGATGATATCCACGATGAAGACGCTAAACAGATCTTCCGTTATGGGATTCGCGGTGGTGGTTTTCCAGTCTATGAACACACTACAAGCACCTATTTCAAGAGTGGTGAAGAATGGTATCCAGTATTTAGAAAAGAACTTTCTAGTGCAAAGCATTTTATCTTCTTGGAATATTTCATTATTAATCAAGGTTGGATGTTAGATGATTTGGTTGCGTTACTTGAGGAAAAGGTTCGACAGGGTGTCAAGGTCGTCATGATTTATGATGATTTTGGAGCTTTGGATATCCCAATTCACTTTGATAAACAACTTCAAAAACGTGGAATTGAAACCTATCGTTTCAATAAGATACGTCCATCTTTAGCAGCTCTTATGAATAACCGTGATCACCGTAAGATTACGGTGGTAGATAACCGTGTTGCCTTTACAGGTGGTGTGAATATCTCAGATGAATATATCAATCGTCATCGTCGCTTTGGTTATTGGAAGGACAGTGCCATCATGATTGAGGGTGATGCGGTATGGTCCTTTACATGTATGTTTTTAGGGATGTATACCTATGTTCGTGGCACAAATGATAGTATCGATTACGAGCAATATCATTTGTTATATCAGTATCCTGAAAATGCGAAGGGGTTTTATCAACCGTATTCTGATACACCTACAGATGAAGAGCCATTTGCGTTAAATGTACACCTAAACATGATTCAACACGCAAAGAAATATATCTATATCGATGCGCCTTATTTAATATTAACGGAGTCAATGAAGACTGCACTAAAGATGGCTGCGAAGAATGGCGTGGATGTGCGTATTTTAACACCACATATTCCAGATAAAAAGTTTGTATTCCAAATTACACGAGGTCATTATTTCGATTTGATTTCAAATGGTGTTAAAATCTATGAGTATACACCAGGTTTCAATCATGCTAAGAATATGGTAGCTGATGATAAATTTGGGATTGTGGGTACAGCGAATACAGACTACCGTAGTTACTTCCTACACTTTGAAAATGGTGTAGTGATGTATGATACAGATTCAGTATACAAGATGAAAGAGAATTTTTTAGAAGCACTTGAAGTATCACAAGAAGTTACATATGAAGAGGTACGTGATACAGTATGGATCGTAAAGGTATTTAGAGCAGTTCTAAATGTATTTATCCCACTAGTATAAAGAAGAGGTTATATGGAAAAGATTGGTTTAGTATTGGAAGGCGGTGGTATCCGTGGAGCGTATACTGCAGGTGCCGTGAAGTGGTTAAACGATAACAATATTACATTTGATTATGGTGTTGGTATTTCGAGTGGCTCTGTATATTTAGCACTGTATTGGCAAGGCGAAACAAAGATTGCCTATGATTTAGCGACAAAGTATTCTATCGCACCAGACATCGTTGGCTTGAAAGCATTATTCAAAGAAGGTCATTTTGTGGCATACAATCATCTATTCAATGATGTATTAAAGAAAGAAGCACATATGACAATCCAACCCTTATTAGATCAAAAAGCGAATATTGAAGTGGGTTGTTATGTGTTGGATGAAGGTAAGACAGTATACTATGGCATTGATGAGATGGATGATAGTATGCATGTATTATTAGGTAGTTGTGCACTTCCAATCGCTTCCGCGATTGTAAACTATCATGGTAAGAAGTTACTTGATGGTGGTATTACAAAGATGATTCCTATTGAACGTGCTTTAGAACAGGGATGCACAAAGACACTTGTCATCACTACAAAGCCAAAGGACTATGTTCGTAAGCCAGCAAGTAAGATTGTGGAATTCTTAATGCGCATTATCTATCATAAGTATCCACAAATTGCTAAAGACTATCATGTCCGTCATTTAAACTACTATCATCAAGTTGAAATTATCAACCAACAAGTAGAACAGGGTAAAGCATTACATATCCTACCATCACAGAATATCAAAGTTTCTCGCTATAAGGGCGATGTAGAAAAGACAAAGGCATTATATGAACTTGGCTACAACGATATGCAAGCTAGACGTGAAGAAATCCTAAAGTTCTTACAGAAGTAGAAGAGAACAAGAAAGAACTAATTGAAAATCGTTATATTAGAGATTGTTAGATAGATACCACATCGGCATACTATTTAGCAATTTTTTCTTTGGCTCTTTTGTTCATGGGATATTCCTCCAAACATTGAAGGCTCGTCTCTATAGTGAGCTTTTCTGTGTGTGGCAGGTAGTCATAAACCTAACTGGTGAAAGTCCAGTTGTAGGTATCTAATAGTAAATAAAAATGGCTTATGGAAATGCGATGAAATCAAGTGTTTCTCTTATATATTTTATTGAGCAAAATCAAATTTTGAAAAATTTTATAAATCTTTTACCACCGTTCTGCTGTGCCCTTCACCCTAAACAGATATACAAACCGATTTAAATAGGATTGTAGATTAGTCATTCTCATCCCAATGAAGCGATAGATATATCTTTTTAGCCATGAACACATATTGTTTATCAATGCCGTTTTCTCAAGATATTCTTTGTCATATGCTTCTTCGCCATTTCGTATTAGTGTTGATCCAGAAACGATATGATTCTTTAGTACTTCAAAAATACGTGAAGTAGATGACTTTCCATGGTCACAAATACCAGCGTATGTGTTTTTGCGACAATTGATTGCCACAACGATACAGAGTTGATTCTTAGATAGTCCTCTCTTCTTCTTATAACTATCGTCATGAAGTAGAGAACTATCATCTATCCATACACGATCTTTCAAATATAGATGTTCTTGGTACCCATCCACAGTAGACAACACCTTTTCTCTCCACAACATAGCAGTAGGGTGCGATATATCACATATCTCTTCTGTCATTTCCAGTGGTACGTTGAATGTCATCAACGTAAGATAGATTACCCATGTATTAAAATCTTTCTTTGATGAAGAGAATATACTATTACTCATCAAAGTATATCTACAGCCACACTCATTACACCAATATCTTTCCTTGTTGTTTCGTGCAGCGATTACTTCTTGAAGTAGTTCAAAGCCCTTGTTGTCCATATTGAAAACAAGGTCAGTTAAAAATTCAGTTTTTGGGCATACGACATCTCCGTACACTTAAGTAACCATCCAACCGGAGATGTCGCCAAACATTAAGCTGAATGGTTGCTTAGGTATTTTAATATTTGGCTAGTCATTATACTACATTCTTATTTAGTCCATTTTTGTTTACTGTTAGATTTTGATTTATATACTTTTCTAGTTTAGAAAGCCTTCTTGAAATCGTATATCTAGGAATACCAGTAATTTCGGATATTTCTTTTCCTGTATATCCTCGATGCATTAAAAAGACAATGAGTTGAACTTCAAATCCAAATTCTTCTAGAGCTTGTGCAAGAGTAATACTGTATATTGAATTTATAAAATCTTCTACTGTGGTTATTTCTGTTGTTGAATTATCACATACGAATTCAAAAAAATTATCGGACGGTTGTAGCGCGTGTTCATAGAATCTACGATCTGAATTAAATATCATGCGATCATAATCATAGATAACTTTGATTTTGTCTTCTGTCAAACCATTTTCTTTCATGAATTTTTCATCCCTTTATTTCCATTTTTAAATCATTTCATCTTTCTCCTTTTAAACTCATACTTTTGAAGGAAGTAATCCTTTATATATGAGTCGACGAAAGATGACATGTATTGCAGTGCTTAAAAAAGAAAGAAAACTTCTTCCATGAAGTATGTGCAATGATAAAAAATACAGATCGTTATAAATTGGATCTGCATTTTTTATTTGTGTTATCGGCTATTTATAAGAGTTGGATCTCTGATTTTTGTCATCAATATAATTAGAACATGTGTGAAATGATAATACAATGTTGAGTCTTAAAGAATGTTTATCATCTTAGAAAAGAAGCAAATGGCAAGAGTTATAAAATTAATAATGCGAATCCAACGATTCATCGCAAAGTGAAATTTTTGAATATCGTATTTGTTTAAGAAAATCTTGCAGATATGCAAGTTATATATTTATGATGAAATATGAATAGGTTATAATAGTTTTAATGATGGAGAACGTGTTATGGAACAGGCATCATATAAAAAGTTGTTTAAATTACTTATTGATAAGGATTTAAAGAAGACTGAATTTGCCGCAAAGGCAGGTATTAGTCAGAATACGTTAGCTAGAATGGGAAAAGGACAATTCATTTCTATGGAACTTCTAGTGCGTATTTGTAAGTATTTAAATTGCACATTTGATGATGTGGTAGAGATAATCAACAAAGAAAATAATTGAAAGCAGAGATTGGGGTTGGAATAATGGCTGTAACAAATAATGATTTGTCAATATTTACTAATAAGAACGAGAATGGAATTAAACTGTCTGATCGTTTGAATACGGTTTTAACTAATTCAAAATATTTTGATGTGTTAGTTGGATATTTTAGAATTACTGGGTTTTACTTATTAAAAGAACAATTGGAAGATGTGAAAGAAATACGAATTTTGATTGGCTTAGGAACGGACATAGAAACTGTCCGAGCAATGGATATATTCGAACTTTCAGGAGCCAACGCTACTCGTAAAGTGCAAAAAGTAATAACAGAAGAATTTAATAACACAGAAGATGATAATTTAGAAATGGAAAATGGAGTATTTAAGTTTTGTGAGTGGATTAAATCTGGAAAACTCAAAATTCGCATGTGTTATGAAAAAAATGTGCACGCAAAATTATATATTGTTAGGAAGGATCCTGATAAAGTACCTGATCAATTTGGAAACTTAATTACAGGCTCTAGTAATTTTACATTTAATGGTTTAGATAAAAATGTTGAATTTAATGTAGAACTTAAAAATCAATCTGATGTTCAATGTGGCTTAGATTTTTTTGAAGAATTATGGAAAGATTCTAAAGATATAACAGAAGATATTCTAACAACCATAAACAACGATACTTGGATGAATAAAAATATAACTCCATATGAATTATTTTTAAAGCTCCTCTTTGTTTATTTTGAGGAAGAGATTGATTCTAGAAAGAATGACTATGAATGGCCAGATGGTTATATGAATCTACAATATCAATCGGATGCCGTTACTCAAGCAAGAAAAATTTTAGCTCGTCATGGTGGTGTAATTATTTCTGATGTGGTAGGTTTGGGGAAAACATATATTGCAGCAATGCTTGGAAAATTATTAGATGGTAGAAAGCTCTTTATTGTGCCACCAGTAGTAAAAGATAACTGGGAAAGTGTATTAGCTGATTTTGGATATAAAATGTCTGATAAAGTTGTATCGCTTGGCATTGTTGATCAACTATCGGAAATGGATGATATAGCCTCATATAAATATGTTTTTATTGATGAAGCCCATAGATTTAGAAATGCATCTTCTACTGAATTTCAGTATTTGAAGAAAATTTGTTATTGTAAAGGCGTTATTTTGATTACCGCAACACCTCAGAATAATACAATTCTAGATATAGCAAATCTGATTACTTTATTCCAGGATTCAAGAAATTCCTCAATAATTCCTGGAAATCATAATCTTGAAAAATATTTTAATGAATTATACAAAGAAGTCAAAGTTTCAAAAAATGATCCCATGGTTGTATCGAATGTTGCCGCAGAGATTCGTGACAATGTCTTAAGACATGTGCTGATAAGAAGAACTAGAAGTGAAATAAATCAATATTATAAAGAGGATTTAGAAAAACAAGGTCTAAAGTTTCCTACAGTAAATGATCCTATTCGTTTGGATTATATGTATGATGAAGAGATGGAACAGACTTTTACAGATACAACAGAATTGCTTAAAAAATTTTCTTATGCAAGATATGCTCCTTTACTATATTTAAAAAATCAAAACAAGGTCGGATCAGATAGAGCTAGACAGCAAAATATGATTGGATTTGTTAAAACAATACTTGTAAAACGTCTAGAAAGTTCTATCTATGCTTTTCTTAAATCTGTAGAAAGATTGAAAATATCATCTGAGGGTTTTATCAATTTATACAATAAAGGAAAAGTTGTTGTAGGTGCTGCTTCAAGAACCAAATACAATTTCAATGATTTAGATCAAATGGAAGAAGAAGCGTTTAATGTTTTTGTTGATTCAAATGATATCGATTGTTTTAAACCTGATGAATTTGTGTATGATTACATTGATAAAGTTAAAGCGGATGATGAGATTCTTCAAGAAATTTTTGATATGTGGAGTAAATATGATATCAAAACAAGGGATGAAAAATATAATTTGTTAAAACATAATATTGATTCTTTTGAAAATGATACAAAATTAATAATTTTTTCAGAAGCTAAAGACACCGTTGATTACTTAAAAGAAAAATTGGAACGAGATTATGGAGATGTTGTAATTGATTTTGGAGGTGGAGATTCCATGTCCAAAAAACAGTATATTCAATATAATTTCGACCCACATTTTAACTCAAAAGGTATAAATAATAAACGTATTTTGATTACTACAGATTCTTTGAGTGAAGGTATCAACTTGCATAAAGCATCAATAATTATTAATTATGATTTGCCATGGAATCCAACAAGAGTAATGCAAAGAGTCGGTCGTATAAATCGTGTTGGATCAGAAAATGAACAGTTATATGTTTATAACTTCTTTCCAAGAGCTAATACACGAGAGCACCTATCTTTAGAAGATTCAATAAGAGCAAAAGTTCAAATGTTTAATGAACTTTTAGGAGAGGATTCTAAAACCATAACGGATGACGAGCATGTTACTTCATATAACTTGTACGATTTCTTGATGATGGCTAATAAGTTGGATAATGAAGAAGATATGATGTCAAATGGAAAACAAATGTCTTACATCAAGATGATTAATGACATTATTTCGAATAATACAAACTTAGCCAATAAAATACAATCTTTGCCTGATAAGATCAGGGTAGCACGAAAGTCTAATGATACAAATGCTATAATAACATTTATAAAACAAGGATGGATTAAGAAGTTTGTTAAGTATGAAAACGGTACTTCAAGTGAAATAGAATTTGAAGATGCTGCAAAATTATTAGAAGCAGAGGAAAATGATAAAGGAATTGAAATTCCAAATGACTATTTTGAAGGCTTTACCTCAAACAAAAACCTATATTCATCAATATTAGATTCTTCTAAAACTAGCAATTTTTCAAATACAGCTTCACCTAATGAAAAAAAGGTTAGAAATACATTAAGAGCATTACTAACAAATTCTTCGTTAAAAACTGCTGAAAGAGAATATTTAGAGAAAGTTGAAAATGCTATAAAACGTGGTTCATTGAATTCAAGAGTTCTAAAAGAGGTAAAAAATGCAATAGATAAAAATTCTAAGTCTTCTGATGCTATTGTTAATGCATTTAAATCATCAATTGATGAAGTGTTTTTAATGGAAAGAACAAATTATGACGTGCAAAATTCACTTAATAAACCAAAAGTGATTGTTTTGTCTGAATATTTAGAAAAGGATGAAAATAGACATGGAGAAGCTTAAATCATTATTAACGGTTCCTTATAGGCAAGAGAACTATAAACAGTTTACTGCAGATTTTTTGAATGATATGGAAGCTGTTCCTTTACAAGAACAAACAGATATTCCACCAATGTTTAAAAATACTATTCAATCATATACGATATTTGGTAAATACGAAGATAACGTAGGAAAAAGTGTAATAGTTCTATCTGTTAAAGTAAAAAATAATAGTTCTGCTCCAAAAGCTCAAAGAAATTTTGTGGCATATTTATTAGAAAATCAATTTACTGATTTTAATGCTGCTTTAGTTGCATACTTTGATGATACTAGGAAAAACTGGAAACTTTCATTTGTAACAATTGAATATGAATTTAATGAAAATGGAGTTGAATTACAATTTAAACCAGCAAAAAGATTTTCTTTTTTAGTAGGAGAAGATGAGCCGACTAGAACTTACTTTCAGCAACTAAATCCAATATATGAATCAAATACCAATCCTTCTTTGGAACAAATAACTGAAGCTTTTAGTGTTTCAAGGTTATCTAAAGACTTTTATGAAGA
>CALISH010000071.1 GCA_938041275.1 uncultured Solobacterium sp. | reverse complement strand
ATCCTCTGGTATGCATGCAAAGAACTTCACATCATGATGATAATCACCAACAATCACATTACCTGTATTGATTGCATGCGCTAAATTAATGACATCACTATCTGATTGTTGACGATAGATATATTTTAATTCAATTAATGAAAATTCATTGGACTGTATTAAGTCACGTAATACACAACCTGGTCCAACACTTGGTAACTGGTCTTTATCACCAATAATACAAATCTTTTTAATTCTCTTACTAGCAAGTAATAAGTTATAGAACAACCAGTTATCCACCATAGAAAATTCATCCACAATTAAAAGATCTGCTAAAATAGGTTCTTCATCATTTTTACCAAATGTATTCGTTTCTAAATCCCATTGTAATAATGAGTGGATAGTTGCGGCGTTTATTCCTGTAACTTCGGCCAAACGTTTGGCAGCTCTACCAGTTGGAGCAGCACAGATAATCGATGAAGATGGATACATCAATTTAAACAACTTAATCATCGCATTTACAACAGTTGTTTTACCTGTACCTGGACCACCAGTCATAATCATAAATGGTCTTTCAAAAAACACTTCTATTGCTTGTATCTGTGTTTCGTCATACGTTATGCCTAAATGTTCTTGTATATCCTCTAAATATGATAGTAATAACTTTGGATCATAGGGATCGATAAATTGATACGGAAACTCTGCCAAAAATCTTGCGATACCAATCTCCGCATCATATTGTGCGATTGGAAAAACACGATTATCTTCTCGATAAATTTGATGTTTTAAAATAGCCTCATTAAGGATTGCTTCAAAATCACATGTTAAGGAACCCAACTCTTTAAAGAAAGTAGTCTCTAGTGTTTCTAGACGTACATAGCTATTACCATCCCGCAGACACAAATCACTTACAAGGGAAACAAGAAGAGCGTATAAACGACGATTGTCAGTATCACTGATTCCTAAACTCTTACCGATTTTATCTGCAGTCTTAAAGCCAAAACCATCTATTTCTTCGATTAATCGATAAGGATTTTCATTTAATTTACTTAACGCTTCTTTACCGTAGATACGTGTTATCTTTGAAAGATTTCTTTGACTTAAACCATGGATATTTAAAAACTTTGCTAGTTCCTCCATACCATTATCAATTTGTAAACCCTCAATAATGGCATTGATTTGACGCTCAGATAAATCACCAATTTTTCCTAATATCGTATTATCTTCACGTATTAAAGTTAAACAATCTTCTCCTAAAATATCTACAACTCTTTCTGCTGTCTTTTTTCCAATACCAGGAAAGTTTACGCCTGATAAATATCGAACAACACCATCTTTTTCCGTAGGTAATAATTTAGCGAGTGTTTGAATCTGAAACTGCATACCATAACGAGGGTGTTCAATGTAATTACCATTAATACGATATTGTATTCCCGTAACGATTTCCGGAATATTTCCAGTAACAGAAATTACTCTCCCCTTTTCATCATTGACTTCAAATTTCGCAGCAGTATAAAAATTCCCTTCGTTACGGAAGAGAATATATGTAAATTTACCAGTTAACGTAATCAATGAATTGTCCATGAATCTCCTTATTAATTTGTTTCAGGATGAACAAGTGCTTTTACATGTTCCATCAGATCTAGTCCATTTTTGTAGACTTTCTCAATCTTTCCGCCTGCAAACATCACATCGCTATCATAGAACACAGCCTCTTGTCCTGGCGTAATACTACGAATTCCCTCAGGGAATAACGCAGTCAAAGTATCATCTTCATTTAGCACAAGTTCAACATCATTATCAGCTTGACGATATCTAAACTTCGCATGGCACTGTAATGGTAATGTGCGATCAGCTAACCAATTGACACCAGCCACAATACAAGATGTAGCGTATAACAAGTCTTGATGATTTGCATCAACGACATATAGTTCATTTTTATACACATCTTTGCCAACCACAAAGAATGGACCAATACCACCAATATCTAAACCTTTTCTTTGACCGATTGTATAGTACATAACACCTTGGTGTGTACCTACTTTCTGTTTAGTCGTTACATCGATAATATCCCCAGATTTCATTGGCAGATAATTACCGAGAAATTCACGGAAGCGACGTTCTCCAATAAAACAGATTCCAGTCGAATCTTTCTTCTTTGCGATAGATAAACCAAGTTCTTCCGCAATGCGACGTACCTCAGGCTTCTCAATTTCCCCAAGCGGGAATAAAACATGTTCTAATACTTCACGACGTATCTCGGTCAAGAAGTATGATTGGTCTTTATTATGATCAACTGCTTTACATAAAACATGATGATTACCCTCTTCACCAAGTCTTGCATAGTGACCTGTTGCCACAATATCAAATCCTTTTTCTTTCGCAAACTTCATAAAGCTATCAAACTTGATATATCGATTACATAGAATATCTGGATTTGGTGTTCTTCCTAATTTGTACTCATCAATAAAAGTCTGAAAGACATCATCCCAATACTCTTTAATAAAGTCGATACGTAATAGTTCTAATCCTAATTTAGCAGCGACATCTGCCGCATCCTTATAGTCTGCTTCTTGTGGACAAACTGGATCGTATAGCGTTGGATTTCCACTGAAATCTTCATTTGCGACTGAATCCCAGTTACGCATAAAAGCACAGGTCACATCATAACCCTGCTGTTGTAATAAATACGCTGCGACGGCGCTATCTACGCCACCCGATAAACCTACAAGTACTTTTTTCATACTGCCTATTATACAACAAAAGAAGCCCTAATGGACTTCTTTCTGAAATGCTGTTTGCATTGTTTGACAAGCTTTGAAATTTGGGCAACTTTCATTACAACTGTGGTCTGCCAAGCGACGTAACTCTACCGGTACAAATACACCGATTTCCTCTTCGTCATATCCGACTTGGAAATTATTCTCACTCAATATGATTGGGCGTTTTAATACACTAGGATTACGCTTGATAAAAGTGATTAATTCATCTATCTTCATCGAATCAATATCAATATTGGTTTCTTGAATAATTTTAGAACGTTTAGAGATGATATCATCACTACCATTTTCACTTCTCATCAATAGGTGCTTTATTTCGTTATCATTTAACAATGTCTTAAAGATGTTCTTCTCTATAAATGGAAGATTACGATCTTTTAACCATTGTTTCACTTTACGGCAACTTGCACATCCTGGAGATGTGTATACAACTATCATAATCATCCTCCTGTCTAGTGATTATATCACGCAATATTTTGAAATGAAATAGGACATAATTTATATTTTATAAAATCTTTATAAATTCCTTATTCCATAACTTCCATCTTTTCAAATGCAAATGATGATAAGAAGAATGCAATACACGCCATAACACTACTAGTCATAATCATGCCTAAGAATGCGGCTTCTAGATTATTAAATACAATCATAGAAACTATTGCAACAAATACCGAAACAC
>CALISH010000070.1 GCA_938041275.1 uncultured Solobacterium sp. | reverse complement strand
TACAATCTCTCTGTGTAACTTTTCCTTAATCTCGTCTGACCAATCAATCTGTTTTAATAAATTACCACTTTGTGCATAATGACCATTAATTGGGAATATGTATGTTTGTGGCAAATGATCAACACCACATAAAATTGTACAAACATTATTATTGGTTAAAGCGTTCATTAGTCTAGTAGTTAGAGTTGTTTTATTGTTATCAATTATCAAAGTTTGAATATCTGAGACTGGAACTTTTAAATCTCCTTTCTCGGTTTCAATTTTTAGGTTATCTAAATACAAGCTCAGATGTTCACTATCTTTGATATATAAAACTCGATATGACATACACAAAGAAAAAGACTCCCTAAGGAGTCGATTCCGGGATAAACCCTTGTTCTGCTAGATCATCAAAACCTTTGCTAGACTACAATGATCTATAAATATGTTACATCATTTAAATTCCAGTTTCAACTCCTGATTTGTTACTTTATATAGATTTCCACATACATCAGTAGCATATTTCTCTAATAGCAATATCTTTTTCCCAATCGCCGGCTTAAATCTCACATCAGTCTTAAATCCTATAGGCTTAACTTCGATAAGATTTTTCTTATCATCATTCGTTGCAACATATCTCCATAACTTATCCTCATTCTCTTTCTTAATGCGAATAATTTCATTTCTATGCATGGAGAAACAGAATTCGAATGAACCATCAATTTTTTTAGCTTGCTTTTGAGATTCATACCATTCTCGGTTGATTATATATAGACTCTGGGATGGGGAATAATATACATTTGAATATTTAACCGTAATAAATTTATAACCAACTGTTGGAGAGTAATAGAAATCTGTGCGATATGAAGAGATTTGTTGAAGAACTACCTTTTTCTTTTCTGTATCTACTGAATAATTCTTTGAAATATCTATCTTAGTTCCTAATCTTCCATCTGTAAATTTCATAGAGATAATTGAAGGACCATTATTATGCTTCGATGGCTTATGTAGATATTCATGATGTTTTTCATAATATCTGTTTAATGGATTCTTTATAAACAATCCATTCTTCATAAGTTTCTCTTCATCATGATATTCTTTTGCATAATGCATAACAACATCAGAAATATACTTGAATGTTTCGGGACTATTGCGGTACATTAGATATTTTTCAACATTATTTTCCAGAATATCATTTGCTAACGTAACAAACGTCTCTTCATATATATTTTTATATTTCCTGATAACAAAATCTTCTCCATTAATATTTCTAGTAGAGCAGATTGTTTCATTAGCTACTTGTCGATTAGGCTTAGTATCAATCTTGTATGAGAACTTCGTTACATCCTTTTCTATCAGTGAAAGTTTATGAACAATTTCTATATACCGTGGATCAAAGAATTTCTTGTCCTCAATAATTTCTAAAACCTCTCCTGTTTCTTCATCAATTATTGTTTCTGGGCGCTTATCAAGGATTTCTCCAAAGC
This sequence comes from uncultured Solobacterium sp., assembly GCA_938041275.1. Taxonomy (GTDB): domain Bacteria; phylum Bacillota_I; class Bacilli_A; order Erysipelotrichales; family Erysipelotrichaceae; genus Bulleidia. The sequence goes on along the minus strand of CALISH010000070.1, from coordinate 10,040 downwards.
GGCGGAAAACCTTTAAGGAAGCAATAATCAATGCATCAATGGCGTGATGTGCATCACCAGTATCAATATCACTTCTCTCCTTATCAAGATGAATCTTATTTCTAAACATGTGCGTTAAATTACCTTTTACGGTATTTACAACAGTAGAAATTTCATTAGCACGGAAGTAGTCTTGCAATGTATTTAAAACAACTCTTTCTGCATATGCAGTATCCACAATATTTCTAGCAATAAATTTCTTTTGTGTATCAAACTTCGTCAAATCCTCATCTGATAATAAGAGATTTTTCTTTTTCTCATATCGCATTCCATTCATCTTGCGTAAGTCATTGACGTTTGTAATATAACTTGCTAAATCTGAATACTCTCCAAACTTATGATTCTTATGTGCCTGTAGTGGTGTTAGATTACCTTTAATCTGATTCTCCCAACGAGTTACAAGAACCTTATTTGAGAATGAATCATCATAGGAAATAGAAATCGGAATAATATGATCTACCTCAAAAGCTGTCGGATCACTAATTAATAAATCTAAATCAATTGGCATTAGTGCATACGCAGTCTTACAATTCTGTTCTGTATATAAACGTAACTTCTGAATTAGTTTTGCATTAACTGTTAGATTGTATTTGTTTTCATCAACAATTTTCTGGGCACGTTGCTTTTCCTTTTCAAAGAAAGCTTGTGATTCTTTAATTTTTGTCTTTTGTTCCTGGCTATTTTTTGCACGTGTTGTCTCTACGACAATACTATCAAATTCACCATAGAGTTCTCTAAGTCTATTCACAACTTTCATTGCTTCTCTTTGTGCTCTCTTAGCAACTGGACTTAAAATTGCAGTATCATCTGCATGGATCTCTTTCATTCCTTTTAGTTTATTAAAGCGGTCGTTCTGATTACCTCTATTCGTAATAATTTGCATCTGGTTTAATGGTGAAATAAGCATCTCTTTATTAAACTCATTAATTGCCTTTGCTGACATAGAATGGTATCCAGAAATCTGTGTTAGGTTAGCTAATGCCTCTATCTCCTCTTCACTAAACTTATTTGATAGTTTACGAATTTCATTCGCACGTCTTTCAACTACCTTATCACGTGTTAAAACATCAATTATCTGATCAACAAGTTCATGGTCATGATACAAACCCGAATTCTCAAGAACCTTCTTAACTTTTGTATACCCTTTGAATTCAGTGAGTATTGGCTTATCACTCTTATCTATTCTAAAACCAGAAATATCATCAATATCACTGAGTCCTAATAGTTTGGCTAATTGTTTTGGCTTGATAGAACCCTTTTCATTAACGTATTCAATGACTTGTTCTTTTTGATCTCTTTCAAGTTTTTCACCTTTGACACTTAAGTTATTCAAGTCGTTTAGCAAATTAAATAAATCAGCTTTATAAGCCATTTTTGCACAACGTAATTGATCAGGATAGTATGAGCACTTACCTCTCATCTTCTCAATCAAGTCTATTGGTTCTTCTTGATCTTTTGTTAACCAACGTCCATAAGGTGTAGGAGATTTCTGGGAACCAGGTCCGTCAGAAAAATCTCTTCTACGCACTATTAAGTTTTCTACATAATCATTAAAATCTTTTGACTTACCCTGATTTGATAAGATTTGTTTTAATTCTGCAACATAATCCTTTGTACGGAAGTTGTTAATATGTCCGCGTAACTTTCCCTTTTCAGATAATCTTTCTTGCTGAATTTGACAAACATATTTTCCACTCTTGATTAATGCATCATTAATTCTTAAATTATTTTTCGTACTTAGAGAATCATCACTCTTAGTATCATCTGTATCTTCTACAGTCTCCAAACTACTTCCACGTAATTTTGCTAAGTTGTATAGAACTGTTGCAAGTTCTTCATCTGTTATTTTTTCTGATAACCCCTTAACTCTTAATGCATATGGATCTAGATGAAAAACATAATCAGAAGGAATCATACCTTGATCAACAAGAAATTTTTTCATATCTTGTAATCGATTTTTCCTTCTAGAACGAAGTCTTCTACCACTTCTCTTCTCACGTCTACTTTGATTATTTGCTGGATCCCATTCGCTAAATAAGCGCACACCAAAATCAACTGCTTCTCCAGTTTCGCGATTTACAATTCCATACCCAACTGAAGTAACACCGATGTCTAACCCTAAAACTAAACCATTATTTCTTTTCTCCATAGCCCCCTCCAAAATAACTTTAGTATTTAAAATATATTCGAATTCAATTATTTAGAAAAACAATCAAAAAATATTTCCTTGTATTATTGATTATTTCGGCTGATAAAATCACTATACAAAGTATAGTACAACACTTTATCTATATCAAATCTGATTTAGAATCATGCATGAAATTTGCATCATATTTGAATGTTTAACATCTTCTTTCTACTAACAATTTTATTCACAACTTTCTTTTTCCCTTCAATATCAACGAAACAATTTACAACTTTCATTAATAGTTTATCTATATTGCTATACAAAAAATACGCCAGGTTTCAAAATAGCAAAATAATTGAGGGTTTTATTGACCGATTATATTCATTAAAGAAGCTAAATTAATAGTTTATTGAAAATACAATTATTAATACTATAATTACTATCATGAATGTAGAGACGGAAGAAATCGCTATGTGACTGTGAGTCTTGTAATACAAGCAGATACCTGGATGTGGCGAACCAGTACATTCGTAGCACTTTATAGCTATAGTACTATCACCTCTTATTAATTTGGATGATTCAATTTTAAATGAAATTTTGTAATTTGTAATATTTAAAAATTCTACATGATTTATAAGTTGAACGCATAAAAAGCGAAATACCAAGCGCAGACCAATTTAGCGGTCCACACGTAGTATTTCGCCACCACCATAATAACACTTCAAAAGAAATAAAAACAACTAACTTTATTTTTGATTAAAGAATTGCTCAACCTCACGCCACCAGTCACCGTCCTGAGGGATACGATTATCTTTCGAGATTTTCACTTCATAGCGTCCATGATTATCTTCTACATCAATTGATTTTCCATATTTAAATTCATAATTATCTATACAAGTAATATTATAGGTACCTTCATTTTTAAATTCTTCAGGAATTAATAAGGAAAAACTATTTGTATTTAAATCCTCGGTTTCAAGAATCTCAGTACCTTCCCCAATAGTTACAACCACTTTGGTAAGAATATTGCCTGTATCATTAATTACTGTTAGATACAATTCTTCTTCCTTCTTCTTTTCTGCCTCTTGATTTGTTGCAGTGTCCTTTTTCTTACAACCTAAAACAGGAAGGATAAATACTACCAAAATAAATATGACAGTAGCTCTACGAAATAATTTATTCATGATTACTAACTCCGTCTGCCATCATCTCTATTTTATTTTTAGCAGAAGTTGCAACTTGTTTAACTGTATTACCACTTACTTTGACACTCTCCTTCAATATATAGGTTGTCCCCCGTCCAAAATTCTTAGTGAATTCTATAAATGCTGGTTCTGCCATCATAAATATTAATAAGCCTAAAAACGATGTAATTACATATACAAAGCCCCACAATCCCATTGCTGTATTGAGAGTAGCAATTTTAATCATTGCAACAAGCATGATAACAACAAATGAAAGAGCGCTTATCCGTTTCATACCACCATACATCAGAATAATTGAAACGATAAGTAAATACTGTGTATTTACCTTAACTGAAATAAACGGTACTGTTATTTCTGCCAAGAATATTTGAACAAAAGAAGCAAATAATGCAATTAACAATGCTGCAGAAATACCATCCATCATTCCAAACCTGATCTTTATCCCACTCCCATAACTATGATTTGATTTAAACCGGAAGAAATATGCTCCATATATAAATACTGCATATATTGCTGACAAAAAATCTGGACTAATTTTGACAGCTGTAATTCCATTTCTCCATGTAATCAAAGATAAGAAAACCGGAAATGCCAAAAGAATAAATGAAACTATCAAATTCTTTGTTTTTCCATTCACCTGTTCAACAACAAACACTTCTGAATTATATTCATTTTTAAACTGCTTTCTCGCAATGAGTTCAGCTTCATTCTTATTTTTTGCAGATATCGAATATACTTTAGAAATCTGCTCTTCTACATTTCCCTTTGTCTCCACTAAGTATTCCATACATTAGTCCCCTCGCTTTTAATATCATACAATAGTTTACTTAAATTGAAATATAACAAAAGTCACAATATGACAAATAAGTAACTATCAAAAGCATGTATGATCGAACATGCATACCATAAATTAATTAATAACAAATAAAATTAAAGAGGATTTTTTTAAATTCCTAGACCCAAAATCCTCTTTATATCTTTTATATGAATAATTACTTCCAGTTAATAATAATTTCGTATTCTGATTGTTCTGTGTTGCTCAACAACATCTTTACTTGACTCTTAACAACTTCTTCCATGCGTACTTTTGCTTTATCTAATAAACCATTCTTGATTGCAAGTTCCTCAGCTTTAGCTGTTTCATTAGCTTGGAAATTCTTCACATCATTTACGGTAATTTGATTGATTGGATTAAAGCTTTGATCGTAAACTTCAATACTATTTACATCGATATATGTATCTAATATTTCAACATTTGGTAAGTCTACGATTACTTTTTTCTCAGCTTGATTAATTTCAATGTTAATTTCAGAGATATCCTTGATACCTGCTTTACATACTCCACTATAAGTCATTAAAAATGACTTATCTGTAAATGGAATAGAAATTCCAAATGCAGACATATTATCTTGGCTAAACTTTCCGACATTTGTAAAGTTATATTCCTCTACTGCTAATTGACCAATCTCTTTAAATGAATTTTTTATTTCTGTAGATGTCATTGTAATCTTTCCATTATGTGGTGAAAGTACAATTTTATATCCTAATATAAGTACTAAGATTGTTAATACAGATACGATGATTTTTGTGATTAAACCTTTTGTCATAATTATTCTCCCCTTGTGTCCTGAAGTAATTTCTTCAGATTCTCTTTTTGTATCTTAATTTTCTCTAGTTCTTTTGCCAATCTGACATTTGCTTTCTGTAATTGTTTGTATGCATGCTCGTTTGAATCATTCAAAATTTCCTTTATTTCTCGTAATAATAGACCAGCATTTTTGTACATTTGAATCTGCTGCAATGTATGGATTGCATTCTTGTCATACATTTTTGTATGTTGCGAACCTATTCTTTTCTTTGGTAATAGCAAACCAATCTTATCGTAATAAAACAGTGTTTTACGACTGATATTCGCAATTTTACATACTTCATTTACAGATAACACTTTTTCTTGGCTTTCTACAATCTCAACTGTAGTACTGTTCCCTAAAGGAACAGTCAATACCATTTCATCTATTTTGTTGTGCACAATTTTATCCTCCTGCACACAACACCCTGTTTTTCTCGCGAGGGTATATTTTGATGATTTTGGTATATATACTACTGTTGAAAAATAGAAATCCTCAAAAAACTCATAAACCTCTAATTACTACAATTGATGCAATTTATTAGAAATAGATAAGATAGCAGATTGCTTAATTCTTTTTTAAAACGTTTTGATAGTTTCCTATGTTTATATCGAATAAAGACCTCCTTATATATTTCTGATTGTAAGAATATTTCTATACAAAAAACATGCCAAAGTCCGTAAATGATTAAAACCGATCATTTTTCAGATCGGTCTGTTTGATATTGATTATATTTATGTAAAATATAAACTTATTTTACTGCATTAGCGATGAAATCCCATGCCTTTAAGCCATTTGCATCACATGTGTTATTGAAGAAATAAATCCAGCTCCAATGTCCCATATATTGGTATGGCTTGCCTGTGTTTTCTAATGTAGGCTGTCCATTTTCATCTGCGTAGTATGTTCCTGTTGTATCTACAACATGTTCGGTTACTGATGCATATGTTTGTTTTGCTCCAGCGGCTTCTAATCTTTGTAGAAGTGGCACTTCATGAAGCTCTGGTACAACTGTTGTATCATCTTGCGAATAAACATAATACATCTTCAAGTCAGCTAATGTCTTAACTTGTTCGTCTGTAATTAATGCATTTGGTAATGCTTCACAAATTGGTACATATGCATCGTATTCTGTTGGATAGTTTAGAGCCATTAACATTGTCATATATCCACCATTTGAACAACCAGCAATTACAACCTTTGTAGAGCCAGTTTCCTCTTTATACTTTGCAATCAGTTCATGTAAAGATTCCAAATAATGTGATGTTCCATCTGCCTGAATACCACCACCAGTAAAGTTTGTCATCTTACCATCATTATCCATCCAGTATGTTGGACATTGTGGCACAAGAACATTTGCCCCACCTACTGTTGATTGGAATGATTCATCCCCTAGAACTGCCGCTTTATTTGCAAGAAGCGTTACGTAAGGATCTGTGTTTTCTGTTCCACCTTCGCCAAGACCATGTAACCAAACAACCAATGTCTTACTGCCACCTTCTGGTTTATAGGAAGCGTATTGATACGTTACACCATCTTTTGCCTTAAAGGTATCCAACTTAAATTTATCTGCAGAAGTTGTTTTGGATGCTGGATCAACGCTAATTGTAAAGTCCTTTATTTCTGTACCTTCGCTAGTAAGCTTTGCATTATCTGCTTTTGTAACTGTTAATGTATATGGATGAGACCATGTATTCATCATGCTTGGAAATGAGAATAGTAATGGTGATCCATCATTTGGTGAAACGTAGAGTTCAAGCTTTACACGAGTTGACGGTTCTGTTGTCTTATTGCCAGTCTCATCCACAAGATAGGCATTCGTAACTTGACGTGGCACATCAACTTCCTCTACTGGGAACCCCTCTGCCATGAAATTTGTTGCTTGCTTGTGTTCTGTTACCATAAATGAATCTGTTGAAACTACATCAAGTGGGTGGTCTAAATTCATTATGATACTATCTGTTCCACAACCCCAATCATATCCTGTAATTGTCATATCATATGCTCCTGTAATTACATCGATTCCTGCTACGGAAGACTTCTTTTCTGCACCGCATCCTGCAATTGGTAACATCAATGCGCATGCAAGAATCATCTTAAAAGTATTATTCATTCAAATACCCTCCTGTAGTTAAGTGTATTGAATGTAAGCGATTACTTATAGTTGTTTTATAATCATTATTAGTCAAATTATAACTGTTGATGTTCTTTCTTCCATTTGGCTGGACTACATTGATGTTTCTTTTTAAATTCTCTTTCCAAGGATTTCACATTCGCAAATCCACAGATATCACTAATTTCTGAAATTGTATGTCTATTTCCTAATAATTCAGCTTCTGCTTTTTGTATACGAATTCTTGTCGCATACTCCCCTAACGAAAACCCTGATACTTCCTTAAACTTTCTCGAAAGATAACCATACGACACATTCATCGCTTCTGCTGTCTTCTTTGCATCGAAAACTTCAAATACATGTATTGACATATAGTGCATTGTATTTGTAATCAAATCGATTGCATTGGTGATAATTTTATTTTCTTTTTGAACCATATATCGATTACATAAAATACTCAGAAAGCTATTCAGGGCTGTCATAACAATTAATCTTCTATTCGCTAAGTTACTGTCATATGCCTTTAAAAGCTGATGCAAAAGTTCCGTCATTTTCTTTCTGTCTTCTTCTAGATATTCATACGTGAATTTTATTTCTGCAAAATTCTCGATTAAATAACATAGATATGGATATGAAATCTGTATCGCATATCCATGGTAGATATGATCCAAATTCGTACTCTCAAGTTCATGAACACTTGCTGAGTTAATCAGTGCAAAATCATCTGGAAATACTATTCTTTCACAATTGCTTTCATGAATATGCGTTCCTCCCAATTCAGGCACAATAATTTCAATACTTCGATGCCAATGTTTTGGCACGGTATGACCCTCTGATAATGTATCAATTTTAATATCTATAATTGATATCGGTAAATCATCGTCCATATTAATAGGTTCATAGATTTCTTCATATGTTTTATATCCCTTACGAGGATAGTTTGACATATAAGTATCAACACGGAATTTACTCATTATGAAATCTCCTTATACTTTAGAAATATATACTTATCATAACCTATAAAATCTATTCATCATGCATGAAATTTTTCCATATAAAAAACAGCACATTTGAGTAAATGTACTGTCATAGCTAACTAATGAACAATGCGATAATACGCTCTTGATGTAAGACGGAATATAACAAAATAAACAACGGAGAAGATACCGATTACCGCAAATAACATCTTTGCATACTCCATATAGGAATTTACTGCAAATAAACCAAGTAATTGAGAAACTATCTTTGATGCCACTAGGCTATGTAAAGCAGCTACCGCTAGCGGTGCCAAAAACAACCATAATACTTGTGAATTACTTGTTTGGTGAATTAATTGATCTGGTAATCCAACTTTTTTCATAATTTGGAATTTATCACGATCTTCATATCCTTCATTTATCTGTTTGTAATATGTAATTAACACAGTACCAACAATGAAAATAATACCAATTAATACACCTAGGAATAGGAATCCTCCATTTAACTCATACGCATTTTTGATAGCTTTCGCTTTCGTTTGAAAATAGAAAGAGTTTTCTTTTGCGTATGTTTCCTGTGTTGCAAAATATGTTGCTTTATCAATTGCATTCGTTTTGAGATTCCAATTTAAGGTAGCCGTAATATTTGGCGTGTAATATTCACCTGTATCAATATTTTTCATCTGTAGAACTTCCCCAATTTTTTTCATAACTGTGAAATCTTTTGCGATAATCCCATAACTTTCTACAGCATATGTTGAAGGAATAAAATTTGGAGCTTTATGAATCGTATATGTAATATCACCAATCTTAACTTGATCTAAATCGAGTAGATTTTTTTGATTTGCACACATTAATATTTCGTTGTCATTTAATTCAATTTGTTGATGTGTACGTTTATTGTAACTTGCAAGGTCACTAATAATCATGAAACATGGTTGTTTTGGTGATTGTTCTGATTTCAAGGCTGTTAATGCATTCCCAACACGATCTGCGGCTGTTACATATCCATAAGAAATATAATCATCATCAAGACCATTAGAAAGCTCTAAACCTTGATTAGCTGCAGTATATAAAATATGCTCAATTTCATTTTTATTTTCTGTAGTAACGGTTTCATTAGAGGATAATAAATATTCACGCGGCATCAGATTATCTACCGTTTTCTGAATTGTCGAGTAAATCGCTGCGGTTGCAGATAATGTAATCAATACACCAGTGCTAAGAATAGATACACTCGCCAATGATACTGCGTTTGCCTTCATACGATACAACAGTCCACTGACACTTAGAAAATGTGTTGGCTTATAGTAATATTTTTCATTCCCTCTTTGTAGTTTTAAGATGAAAATTGAGAATGATATATACAAAAGATATGTTCCTAATAGCACTAATAATGCGGCTGAGAAGAAATAAACCAATGAACTTAATATTCCTTGAATTGTTAAGGCAATTGCATATCCTGCACCAAGTAATATAAAGCCTAGTAATAAGAATAAATATCTATTTTTTGGCTCACCCTCACCTTTATGTTGATTTCCTAGAAGTTGTACAGGAGTTGCAAGATAAATCTTAATATTATTTCTGACAAGAATAATCACAAATAATACGAAAGCCAATACCACTGTTGATACACATGCAGTCATACTAAATGGAAAATCCATTAAACGACCAGCTGTATCTTTCAACAGATAATTCAATGCAATGAAAGTAACTTTTCCAAAGATATATCCACCAATAACACCAATTAAAAGTGTGCAAATAAACAACACAAAATATTCAATGAATAGAATTTTACGGATATGTTTCTTCTCTAGACCAAGAATTCCATATAATGCAAATTCCTTATTTCTACGTTTCATTAAGAACCCATTTGCATACATGATAAAGATAAATGTAAAGATAGCAACTAATACGACACCAAATTGAATAACAGATGGTAAATCCGCA
>CALISH010000069.1 GCA_938041275.1 uncultured Solobacterium sp. | reverse complement strand
AACCAAGAAATTATTTGGATATTCTAGCTGGTATAATCACTATCAAAATATCAATGAAGAGAAGATTCGTTTTGATTTATCTGGTTGTGATAAAGTATTTCAACCAAATGACTTATTTCAAATTGATGATGGTTGGGAACCGTTTGTAGGAGATTGGTTAGAAACAGATGTAGTGAAATTCCCGAATGGATTAAAAGTGCTTGTGGATGAAGTACATGCGAAGGGATATAAAGCTGGTTTGTGGCTTGCACCGTTTGTGGCAGAGGAGAAGTCCTCACTATATCAGAACCATCCAGATTGGTTCTTACACCATCATGGAAAACCATGGTGCTTAGGTGCTAACTGGTCGGGTTTTTATTCGTTAGATATTGATCATCCAGATGTAATCGCATATCTTAAGCAAGTATTTCATCAAGTATACGATGTATGGGGTTTTGATTTGGTAAAGCTAGATTTCTTATATGGTGCAGCTCCATTTGGAAATGTATCAGAGAGTCGTGCTAAGCGAATGAAACGTGCATTGGAATTTTTACGTGATATATCAAAAGGGAGGGAAATTTTAGCCTGTGGAGTTCCGTTAATGCCATCCTTTGGATTAGTTGAATATTGTCGTATTGGTTGTGATGTTGGTTTGGATTGGGATGATGCCTTCTATATGCGTTTATTACATCGTGAAAGAATCTCCACAAAGAATGCGATTGTAAATACAGTGAATCGTAGACAATTAAATAAACATGCGTTTATGAATGATCCAGATGTATTCTTTATCCGTACGGAGAATATTCATCTATCGGACAAACAAAAGGATGATTTAGCACGGATACAAGCTTTGCTTGGAGGGGTATTTTTAACAAGTGATAGTCCTGCAAATTATACTGATGATATGGTTAGAAAGTATCAGGAATACCGTAGACTAGCATCTGCATTAGTTACGGATGTAAATACCGATGAAGGAATTACAATTGAATATGTTATAGATGGTCAAACAAAAGTAGTTCATTTTAACTGTACAAATCGTTAATGAAAACCCACTGAAGTAGTAAAAACTCTAGTGGGTATTTTTTATTGCTGGATTTGTTGTTTCGTTATTGCATTTTTACGATGATATTGAAATGGAGAGGTTTTGCGATATTGAAAAGGGGATAGTCCAACAGTTGTGTGGAAGCAATTGCTAAAGGCCGCATCATCTGTAAAACCGAGGGTACATGCAATCTCATGAATCGTCATATCTGAGATTTCAAGATATTCTTTTGCTTTTGTTATACGAAGTGAAAGTAGATAATTATGGGGTGTTGTACCTATATACTGACGAAATAATCTTAAATAGTATGATTTAGATATATTTGCAATCTCTAATAGATTTGAAAGTGGAATATTATCTTGGTAATGTTGGGCAATATAGTCTGCTGTTTTCATGATAATTATTTGGTTCTGTGAGTAATTCATGGTGTTTTGAATCACTAATTCGGTTAATACAGAATGGATAGTTTGACTAATTCGTAAGATTGTTGAAGTTGAATGACTTTCCAAATTTTTAAGAATTGTATCAAAATAAAGACTTAGTTGAGATGCGTTCATCGCAATCAGTTTGTTGTTATCAGATAGAAGGGCTTTAAATCCATCAATACCATTACCATCAATATGTATCCAATAATGTACCCATTTTCCTACAGTTGGATCAGTCTGATAGGATTGAGGAGTACGGCAATCCATAAATAAAGCTTGTCCAGGAAGAAGATGAATCGTAGTATCGTTTTGACGTATGATTCCAGACCCTTCAATCGTATAAAATAAAATATAACTATTTTTAAAGTCGCGACTTGTATGGAAGTTTTCCTTCGCGTAGAAGATACCTGCTTCAGTGCAATAGAAAGACTGTTTTAATGCGAGTTCTGTTGGTGTATTTCTTAACCATAAACTTCCTTTTTCAATATCTAGTTCATATGTTAACATCATTACCTCAGTATACTTTTTTACAAATAATAAGTACTTATCTAAATGGTATTGTATATCATTTCGAATTATACTGCACTTGTAAAAAGAAAATGAAAGGGAATTTTATAAAATGAAACAAGATAATAGATATCATCTTGCGGTTGATATCGGTGCTTCTTCAGGAAGGCATATACTTGGTTATATCGAAGATGGAAAAATAAATCTCAAAGAAATCTATCGGTTTGAAAATCATTTGGTACAAAGACATAAC
>CALISH010000068.1 GCA_938041275.1 uncultured Solobacterium sp. | reverse complement strand
GAAAAGAGGCTGTACGCCTCAAGTAAATCTATAAAATTTACTTAATCGTTACAGCTCCTTTTAGTTTCTTTCTTTTGTAAGAATACTCTTTTCTAAACGAGAATTTTCTTCATCTTGAATTTTGTTATGCCAGATATAACGACGTGTTACACGGCTGCTAAGTAAACAGATAATCTCATATGGGATTGTATTTAATTCTTCAGCCATCTTTTCTAAAGAGATGTGTTCACCAAAGATTTCAACAACTGTTTTTACTGGAACTTCTTTCTCTAAGTGAATCATTGCTTGATCCATACAAACGCGTCCAACAATCTCGGCATATTGACCATCTACGTATACCTTTCTACCTTGGTTTGTACGGATAAATCCATCCGCATAACCAATTGGTAGGGTAGCGATGATTTCGTCATCTTTTGCAGTGTAGGTAGCGCCATAACCTACTTTATCACCTGCATGCATATGTTTTACCATCACAACTTCACTGAAAAGTGAAATTGCTGGTTCAAGGGATTTTTCATAAGTAGAGATGCCATATAGAGAGATACCAATACGGCAAGCGTTTGAAGTGTCTTCTTTAAAGAATGCGGTTGCGTCACTGTTATCACAATGCACCCAAGGAAATGTATATGAGAAGGATTCTACTGCTTCTTTGAATTTGGAGAATTGGTGATTTGTAAGATCTAAATCACTATCTGCACAACAGAAGTGGGTGAAGATTCCTTCCATATCACAGCTTGCGGCTTGCAGTTTTTCGAAGGCAAAATGAAGTTCGTCAATTGTACGAAAGCCAATACGACTCATGCCTGTATCAACTTTTAGATGTACGTGTAAACCTTTGCAGTTTTGTTTTGCTGCATCTTGTACCCATTCAGTAGAGTAAGCAGTACAGGAAATTCTGTATTTGATTAAAACAGGAATATCATTAGCTTCTGTAGCACCTAATATTAATAGCTTTCCTTCATAGCCTTCATTGCGAAGAACAAGAGCTTCATCTAAGGATGATACTGCGATCATCTCTGCCCCCGCCTCTAAAACAGCACGTGCTACATGAATATCACCACAGCCATAGGCATCTGCTTTTAATACAGCGATGATTTTCTTCTGACAAATTTCTTTTAATTGAATCAAGTTGCGTTCAATCTTGTCTAGATTGACTTGCATCCATGTTTTTCTATACATATTACACCTCTATAAAATGACCGATTGCGTATATCCAACGTATATGCCAATTAAACGGAATGCTAAACTGATTAATGCATATGGATTCAGAGAAGCAAAAATACGTAGATAAGATAGGAAGGTGGTCGCGATGACTGATAAATTTCCGCTTGTGAATAAGACGATAACGCCATTAATCGATATGGAACTCGTTAGGTCACCGATAAAGATTGCAATAAAAGTCATGGTTGCCCCAACTACCATAAATCTAGTATGAACACCTCTTCCGAAATGTTTGATTGTAGCGGCAATTCCATAGCCGATGGCAATAAACATTAGAGAGAACTCGATATGTAAGAATGCGGTAATCAGTCCATATAAATTACCAAGTATAACTGCAGTGATAAATCCTGTAATAATCGCAGCAATAAATCGTTGGTTATTATCTAAGTATCTAGCGTTATAGATTTTCATTTGAAACCTCCATAAAACATCTATTATTGTAGCACATTCGCTTGTGAAACATCATTATGGCTTCTATATCCATTAGGTAAAATGAGAAAGAAAGGGATAAATAGAACTGTTTTGAAAAAAATTTAAAAAAAGGAAACAAAAAGTGTTGACGATGAAAAGTCACCATGCTACTATATTAAAGCATTCCACGAAACAAGGAATGTAAGGGATAGATGGAGGTTTAGCTCAGTTGGGAGAGCATCTGCCTTACAAGCAGAGGGTCAGCGGTTCGAGCCCGTTAACCTCCACCATTTTTTTCGCCGACTTAGCTCAATTGGCAGAGCAATTGATTTGTAATCAATAGGTTGTAGGTTCGATTCCTATAGTCGGCACCATTTATTTGGAGACGTAGCGAAGTGGCTAAACGCGGCAGACTGTAAATCTGCTCCCTCTGGGTTCGGTGGTTCGAAACCACCCGTCTCCACCATTTACTGATGATGCATCGAGTGATGCTTACGAGTTGGACTTGATTATTGGGGTATAGCCAAGCGGTAAGGCAAGGGACTTTGACTCCCTCATTCGTAAGTTCGAATCTTACTACCCCAGCCATTTAAGATGTCTCGGTAGCTCAGACGGTAGAGCAACTGACTCTTAATCAGTGGGTCGAGGGTTCGAGTCCCTTCCGAGACACCACTTTATTTAAGACATGCGAGTGTAGTTCAATGGTAGAACGACAGCCTTCCAAGCTGTATACGTGAGTTCGATTCTCATCACTCGCTCCATTACATTCAAATAGGTAGCTATAGGTAACTTATAGCTACCTATTTTTGCGTTTTACGAAAGAAATTTGTCTAAAGAAAGGAGGGTGGGCAAATGGGTGATTGGAGTAGAGTTACAGTTAGAAATAGAGAAGATCTGATTGCATGGAGATATATGGTGCAAGATTTCGAAAAACGAATTGGCAAAAATATAAATGAAGAAGCAGATAAGCAGATTCTGATGCAGGCAATAAATATGAATAAGTATACGTTCAATAAATATACCAGAGGAGATATTCCTAGAATATCCTTACGATACTTCATTACTTATTGTAAAGCGTTCCATATTGATTCTTCTAAATACTTTGCTGGACTTGCAGAAGCTATCGAAAATGATATGAAAAAATATCCAGATGAATATAAATAAAAAAATCACCGAACGCTCAAGCTTGGCGGCAATGAGTTCTGTGATTAAGGGGAAAGAAGGTTAATACCTTCAATATAGTGCATTAATAGAGGACTCAGATACTCAGATACTATCAGTACGACCTGACCGACCTCTTTGCATATATAAATATATAAGATTTAGATAAAAAAAGCAATTTAACTGATGTTAAAGATTTATTAAAAATCACAAATAAAATAAAAAAACAACATAGGAAACCTATGATGTGTAGTTAATGGAATAAAGGAGCCTTATGCAGACATTTTTCAATAAGACAAATATATATGATGACCTTCAGTCTGTTCTTAGTATCAGCGAGTGGTTGCGTGCTATCGCTGGAGAGTTGGTGGTTGATGCTACTGTTTCATCTTTGGGTTACAGCAAATTCTTCCGCCAGTTAGAAGAGTTTGAATTAAGTAGAGCAGGCAAGCGAACCCAGACAATCAATATTCAAGCAAAATCTTTAGAAGTACTCTTACCAGCATCTTTGGTAGATGTAGAGCAGTGTGTCCGCATTCTCATGTCTGAATTATTTGGTTCTGAGAGACCTTTGCCTTATGCAGCTTGGCTAGAAACAAGAGGAAAGGGACGTTATTTACAGATTCTTGTTTCTGAACGTTACTACAGTGAAGAACCTATTGTTTATGAGGACTTTTGGAAGTCCGATAGATTTCAAAATAAAGTAACTGGCAGATTGTGCAAAGCAGATGATCCTCAAGCTAGAAGAATTGTAAAGGCAGGTGATCTCCGTAAAACCTGGACATCACACTTCAGCCTAAAGAGCCGTCTCTTTACGGCAGATGGATATGCTAGAAAGCGTTCTACCAGAAAAGAGAGAATTGGCTTTGATAGATTGCTAAGCCATATACGTCAGTGTATTGCTGTAGCATTTGTTAAATTGAGGATTCAGTTTAACAAAACATTCTTACTTCCAAAGCTGAAACGTCATGATTGGCTCAATAAGTATCAGAACATCAATCTAACCAGGATAAATTCAGCCATACAACATATAGAACAGGAACTGCAGATGGAGTGGATTGCACTGAGAGATGGATATTTCCTACAAGAAGGGAAGGTATACGACCGGTTCATGGCATTAGCAAAACGGTATGCAAATAAGATGAAACAAGGATTCTCAAATCATCCTATTGATGGTGGCAGAAAGAAGATAAAACTATCTTTCTCAATATTCATGAATGTTATCCGGGTACAGGAAAACATAGATACCGTCATAGAAGATTTTGATAAAGAAATAGATGAATTCCGGATGAAATACCGGTATGGAATCTAGAAAGGGAAAATATGGACAGAGAGATAGTTAGAGAACTACAGCAAGTGATTCGGAAAGTGAACGATGCGGCAAAATCTACGGTTTCTATAAATGATAAGGCAGAATTAGAATCTATTTTATCTGATTTATTTAGAATTGAAACAAGATTAAGCATCTATCAGAAATACACACAAAACAGAAAGGAAGGAATATGATCACATCAATTTGGAATGTCAAAGGTGGTGTTGGTAAAACACTGACCAGCATCAATTTAGCTGCTGGATTTGCGAAGGAAGGAAAGAAAACACTATTAGTGGATATGGACGGACAGTCCAGTGTGTCTTATCTCTTGTTCCCGGAAAGAGAGTTTGAGGATGGAGATTTGACGATCGTAGATGCTTTGGCTGGAACAGGTGAAATAAGTGAATGTATCTATCATACGAATATTGAAAATTTGGATGTTATTCCTGCAACAATCTACTTATTTACGGTAGAAAAGCAAATGTTGGTAAATACATCATCTGGAATACAGCAGACAAAACTAAAGAAGTTGCTGAAGAAGTTACAAGGCTATGACGAAATCATCATAGATAATAATCCTTCTATCAATCTTTGCACTACCAATGCATTGTGTGCATGCGACAGATTAATCATTCCTGCCGACCTTGAAAAGGGTGCTTTGAAAGGAATTGAATTGACTCTGCAGCATTCTCAGGAAATCTTAGAAAACATTGATGGAGCAAACTTTGAAATCAGAATCCTTCCTACGAAAATCCAACGAAACAAGATTGATACAGAAACATTGGAAGAATTAAAGATGGCATATGGATCCATGGTTTATCAGACCAATATCCGTTATCAAGCTGCACCGATCAAGGATTCTTCTATGAAGGGAAGAATGCTGATAAATGATATGAAATCACGTTCAAAGGTTGCACAAGACTATAGAGACCTAGTAGCAGAAGTTCTGCAGGAGGAGAAATAAAAATGGGACTACTAACATCTAAAAATGGATTATTAAATAGTGCTTCTCTTGAAGCAGCAAAACTAGGAAAGATAATCTACGTTTCCGTTGAGGAACTTTGTGCTAATGCAAAGAATGTCTATGAGATGGATGATATAGACCTTCTGGTTGAAAACATCCAGGAGATGGGTTTGATTGAACCACTACATGCATTTAAAAGTGGTGATGGACAATATGTCCTTACATCTGGGCATCGCAGATTACAGGCAATCAAAAAGATCATTGAAAGTGGAGAAACTGTTAAATATAACGGAAAAACACTTGATGAGCATGAAATACCAGTGATCTTGAATTATCCAGACAATGAGTTGCAAGAAAGAGTGATGCTGCTAAGTTCTAATGCGTATAGAACGATGGATAAAAAAGAACGTAGACAAGTCATATTGGAAGCACACCGATGCTATACGATCCACTGTGCAAATGGAGATAAGCCAGAAGGGCGTGAAAGAGAATGGATCACAGCTATTACGGGTATTTCCGATGGAACGGTAAAGGATGTGCTGGCAGAGATAAATAAGAAAGATGTTGATGGTGATTCATCAATATCTGCTGAAGATATCGTAGAGAAAGAACCAGAAGAAGATGAGTTTCAAAAGTGTATCAAAAAGATTCAAAGCCTGGATAAATTTCTACAAAAGAAATCACCTGATTTTAGAGAGAAAGATGAATTGACCAAACAGCAACTAAGGATAGCGATTGATGGGCTGATTGATACCTTGGAGATATTAAAAGGATAAGTGATAAAGGTTTAGTGATACTTTGGGGCAAATTGCCCCGAAGGAAAGAAAGTGAAGCGGAGGAAAACTATGGAACTGGAAGATATGGTAAAAAATATTGATGATATCTGTGGAACAGTTTTACAAACAGCAAGTAGTGAAACAAGTCCGGAGATATGGCATATGATAGCAACTCTTAAAGTGCTTTCCGGCGCTTCATTAAACCAGGTGCAGACTTTGGAAATGAATAACCTTGAATTGAAGAAGTCTGATCAACTGCACTTAAAAGACCTGATTTATCTTTATTTGAAAACTGCATCACTTAACAATTTGATGGAACTAGAACAAATGATTCCGAATTTCAAACTGAAATACCAAGCAAGGATTCTAAATGAAGCAGAGATGGAACTGATTAGAAAATCTATGGAGAACAGAGGTGGATAAATGATTGGATATGAAGTGATGATTAAAAAAACAAGCTCATATGCAAGACTGAAATACTTGTTTGGTATCTGGCAGGACTTCTCTAAGATGGTTGGCAATGTCTATTCTATAAATGATGACTATACGATCCATGTTGAAGAAGATTTTGAAAGGATGCACTATAAATCAGCAACGAAATGGATACTCTCTGCATCTGATGAAAACAACCATCAGCAAGAAGACACGGTAATCCAGAGAATGGATAGAGATAAAGATACTTATAACTTTATAAAGTACTGGGCTAAAAGCATTAATGGAAACTATCTTGATGAACTCGAAAGAGAACTAATCATCAGGAAATGGCTTTTAAATCAAAAACATGAATGCATATGTAGAGAGTGTTATATATCAAGAAGAACCTATTTTAGAAAAGTGAAAGAAGCAGAGCGAATACTAATACTATTGTGGAAGCTGGATCATTATGATGAATACGGAAATATGAGGCAATATCAAGAAATATTCCAAGAGAGATATGAAGCACTTGGAGAAAGGGCAAAGATAGATGAATACTATCCAGCATTCCTATAAAAAGACCATTGGGGCAATTTGCCCCAGGAAAGGATGATAAATGATGGATGAAGAATTGATGGTAATCTTATCTAAAGATAATAGAGCCTTTGAGACTGCTTGGTTCAGTAATATGAAAGCTGCTAAGAAGTGGGCGGAAAAGATTAGAGATACTAATGAATATGTAGTAACGATTTTTAAAGGCTCTGATGATGAACCAATTGAGAAATATATGGTGATGTAAATGAAGGATGAAATAACAGTTATTGTTCTAAAGCTATTATTGTTATGCGAAAACGTGCATCTGTGTTTAAGTCCAGAGATGTTTAGTGGAAAAGAAAGTTTAGTTATAGTCGTGGGAGAATTACTGCTGTTGTTAGAATTGCGTGATATGTTCTATATGATATCCGTATTAATAATAATTGTGATGCTAGTTGTAAGGAAAAATAAAATGATTAAAGAAATTAAACCTATAGGATATATATTACATTTTGTTTTAGCGTTGCTTGTGATGTTTAATCATTGATATGATAAAACTTCTTAATTAATTGAAATAAGGTGGGGGCTAGAGAACTGAAAAACAGAAAAATATAAGTGTGAAAATAAAATTGAATAGACGTATATATAGGGGTTTCAGAAAAATGTTCAAATCTCAATAAATTCACCGCATTTTCTATTTCAATACATTTGTCAGAGTTAAAAAGACAATTTGAGTAGTCTGAAACAAAATGAATTAATGATTCATTTAAAGTTGGATCTAATTTTTGAATCTCAAATTCAACCGAAATGAAACGGATTAATTGAAAGTAGAAAAAAATAAATATGACACCTACAAAAAAATTAATTGCCAGAATGGCTTTGTAGAGGATTGGATAGAAATAAGATGATACATCGTGTTTGGAAAATTTAATAATAATGGAAAGCATAAGGTATGAGAGAAAGAGGGTTACAATAATATGAAATACAATTATTATAAAAAAACAAGATGTTTCATTCAGATAAATTGTATTGGATACAAGAATATATAGTATACAAAAGCCCAATAAAAACAGTGTAAAAACAGAACCAAATAGAGAGTTTTTGAAATCATCTAAACTATTATAATTCAATTTATTAGGTAGTCTGTAAAATAATAAATCAATAGTACATACGCATTGCCAAAGAAACATGAGTAAGGCAAGTGAATACAAAAAGAATTCAAATATAGTATAGTTAATTCTTCTTATTACAAATAAATTAATAGGGAAAAATATGAGAAAAACTAAACCAATTCTGATTTTGATTTTCTCGGATGATAAGTAATCAACGAAATTTGAAATAACTTTTAACATTAAAAACCTCCGAGATATGACCAAATTATATAAAAATAGAGGTGTACTGTATAGTCTTTAAGGACTACATATGTAGAAAGAGATGAAATTATGATAAATGAAAATTTAAAGAAGATATGTGAAGAAAAGGATATAAGTGCGTATCACTTAGCAAAGATTACACAATTGCCCATAAGTGTAGTAGCAAAAATTATCAGAGATGAAGTTAAAAATCCGAGATTGGACACGATTATAAAAATA
>CALISH010000067.1 GCA_938041275.1 uncultured Solobacterium sp. | reverse complement strand
TGACGACTTGGAATACAACTCTTCAAAAGAGTTTAGAACAATGATATGGTATTACAAGTCATTCACCTCTATATGAGATTAACCTGAAAGAAAATAGGCAGGCATTAATGATAGAGGTGATAATTGAAGGAAGAGTGTAGTTTTTTAATATAGTAGCTATGGCAAAAAAAAGAAGAAATGTTGATGTCCTATCAGTTAATCTCCGATTTATCGATGACAGTCATATTGTCTCTTTTGTAGATATTCTTAATTATATAAATGGCAGAGAATATCGGTGTAATGAGAAAATATTCAATCTTAACATGTTACGTACAGATAAGGCGGATTGTGATTTAGGTATTATAGTAACGACGCAAGATTCTGACATTCCTCCAAAACGAAATAAGAATACGGGTAATTATAGTCCGGTTCAAATTAATACTACTGAAGAAGGATTTGCATATGCCAATATTTTCCTGTACGATCATCGGAGAAATATTTTATTGTATGAAATAAATCGTAATGGTTGTTATCCCAATCAATTTCGAGAATTTATTTATTCACATTGGAATGCAGATGAAGATAATGTAAAATTTGATTTGACATTTCCTTCTGTGGTAAGAGCAAATGAATATGCTCGAATGCTTCGAATGGATAGATATAAAAAATAAGCATCCAATTATATAATCCAATTGAGTTGCAAAATTGCATTGCAGAGGAGAATCTATCGATTTATGAGAATATTTTAAAGCATAACATAGAGATGGGGACTCAAAGTAATGCAAATACTATAACGATAGAGCAAGTAGCATTACGGAAAAGAATCAATCCTATGGGATTAAGCCGTTCTATGGTAAAGGGATTAGTTGATGCTGTCAAACTTAATATCGTAGATTGTGGACATCGTCAGAATGTACAGACATTACGAGTAGAGGGTTATACTTCGGACAGCGAAGATCCTAATAGATGTAAACCTATTGATATTATTGCAGACTCTTTTGATGAATATTTTAAAATTACTGATATTCAAGTCCATAGAGATGTTCAACAAATTGAAAGAAAAGAGGGAATAGAAAATTTATATGATAAACTACTACCTGAAATAAGACAATTAATAGGATATTAATTATGGGAATATTTGGAAAGTCATATCGTTATTGGGTGGAAACCATTGGAGGATTGCTTGCTGGAATAATTGTGTGTATCCTATTATTCATCGTTGATCCTCATCTTTCAAATTGGAAAGATTTTGTCAAGGAAATTCCTTCAATAGGGATGTGTACTTTCGGCTTTTTATTGACACTGCTAAGCATTATATTACAAGGAAATAGTTCTACAATTGAGTGGATGAAAAGCCGCAAAACGTTATTTGATAGATTCATTCAATATAACAAGCATGTTGTAATTCTTTCTTTTATAATATCCATTTATGCTTACACGCTTCGATTTTTTAATTTTCAATGGTTAATACACGAACTAAGTTTAGAAACTAATCCAATCATTCCTCACATTAGAAGATTATTAATAAGTGTCTTTGGAGGATTGATCACTTGGTTTGTAATTGACACTTTTCAATTTATAGAAATGTTTTACCTGTTAATAAAAAAAGCAAAATGATATATTGTGAAAAATCAGCATTAAAGTATGTGATCGTACATATAGTTGGGAATAAGTCATTTAATGAAAATGTTATTTATTCTGCATCAGAAACAATTCTTGATGAGGATTTAGTAGGTGTTTTAAACATGTATTATTTGCAGTCTTTTAAAACTGAAGAATACTACCAACTCTACCACGAAAGTGATTTGGTGTTGAATGAGGTTTATACCTATGTATCCAAGATTTTCGATGAGCCTGAGCAACTTTATGAACAATCGGTAAATCTGGCAAAACATTTGTATGAGCAAAGCACCCACCCTAGAATCAAAGGTGGTGAGTTTTATACCGTGTATTTCAAAGATTGTATATTTGACGGAGAAACTCTTGATGCGGTTGGTTTATTCAAATCGGAGAATAAAGAGACTTTTTTGAAGGTGTTGCGTGAAAACGGCAGTTTCAATTTAGAGAGCGACAAGGGTATCAACATTAGAAAACTAGACAAAGGCTGCCTGATTTTCAATAAGGACAGAGAAAACGGATATGTAGTTGCTGTGGTTGATAATACCAACAAGGGCGTAGAAGCTCAATATTGGATTGACGATTTCCTACATGTCTGCCAGCGTAAAGACGAATACGCTAATACGCAAAATTTTATGACGTTAGCAAAGAACTTTGTAACCAAAGAATTGCCTAAGGAATTTGAGGTTTCCAAAGCAGACCAAATTGATTTGCTCAACAAGTCGTTGCATTTTTTCAAAGAGAAAGAAACTTTTGATATTAATGATTTTGCCCATGAAGTAATCGCTCAACCCGAAGTGATTGAAAGATTTCATCAATATAAGCAAGAGTATGAGGATCAAAGTGATATTGTCATCGATAATCAGTTCGAAATTTCCGAATCCGCTTGTAAAAAGCAGCAGCGCTCCTACAAACGTGTCATCAATTTGGACAAGAAAATCCAAATCGTCATTGCTGGCAATCGCCAAAACGTAGAACAGGGAGAGGATGATCGTGGAAAATTTTACAAGGTGTATTATGAGGATGAAGAGTGAATTGTGCGATAAGGTGTTCGTGTTTTTGTCGGAATAAAAACGAATTTATGAGCGAAAACATTTCAGAAATAGTAAGAAACAAAATAGAGAGAACGGATTATGGTATTGTGTTTTCCGCAAGCGATTTTCCTGTTGAAGTTACCAAGCAGAAATCAGTAAACAAGGTTTTGGAAAACTTGACTAAAGCTGGTGAAATTAGACGTTTGTCGAAAGGACGGTATTATAAAACAAAAATGACAGAGTTTGGCGAGCTTATGCCCAGCAGCTATCAGATTGTAAAGGACCTACTGGAAGAGAACGGCAAACTGATTGGTTATATTACAGGATATCAAATTTTTAATGAGCTTGGATTGACTACACAAGTTTCTGCCATTTTGCAGCTAGGGACTATCAAAGATAAGAAAAGCACAAAGCGTGGTTATTACAGGATAAAATTTGTAAAGCAATGGAATACAATTACAAAAGAGAATATTCCTCTTTTGC
>CALISH010000066.1 GCA_938041275.1 uncultured Solobacterium sp. | reverse complement strand
TCATACGCTTAGCGTATGGTTTTTATAGGAAACTTCGTTTTCCTATAATAAAAAGAATGCATCATTTATTTGACTCATTCTTTTTATTATCTGTTTTATCTGGTAAGAAGAAGATCTGTTCTCCATCCTTAGAGAACATGTAGTTAGAACGTGCATAACTCTCTACATAATCTGGATCTTGGAGTTTTGTCTTTTCTTCAACCAGCAATTCGTTTTCTTCTTGCATTTGGGCAAGCTTTTCCTTTGCTTCTGCCATTTGTTTACGTAACTGTAGCGTTGTCATGACTTCTCTTCCAACCGCTAGTAACATAGCCATTGCTAGACCAAGTCCGATTAATGCGACGAATTTCGAATTTAGTTTCTTCTTTCTCTTCTTTGCCATATTTTCCTCAATACAGTTTTTATAGCACTATTCTGTTTCTACTTCAAGTGGAGCGGCTATCTTTTCCTCCGAGATAATCTCATAGAGTTCGGATGCGTCTTTCTTCTTTTTAACTTCTTCAATCGATAATACACGTACAGTAAGTTTACGATTTCCGAATGTAATCGATACTGTATCACCCGCCAACACTTCATGTGCTGGCTTTACA
Organism: uncultured Solobacterium sp.; assembly: GCA_938041275.1. Taxonomy (GTDB): domain Bacteria; phylum Bacillota_I; class Bacilli_A; order Erysipelotrichales; family Erysipelotrichaceae; genus Bulleidia. Next base: position 1,835 of record CALISH010000066.1, on the reverse strand, counting down.
ATGCGGCCATTGATTTCGATACGTTGATTGACAGCCAACTCTTTAGAAACCGTTCTACGTTTGAGGATACGTGATACCTTTAAAAACTTATCAATTCTCATTTCTCATTGACTCCTTTGCGGCATAAATAATCTTGATTGCCAGGGAAATATTCTGTGAGTTCTTTGGTAGGATGACGATGATTGTACCATTGGTATATCTTAAAGTCGCATCCTTGGATATCTTTGTAATCTTTTCAAAAAGTTTTACACCATCTGCTCTTTGTGAAAAGAGTGGAGAGAAAGTTAATTCTGTCTGTCCTCGAATCTCACGATAGTTTTCTACAATCGGTTCTTCTAATGCTAAGTCTAATTGTTTCTTTAGGAATAACGTACTGACTTCTTTTGGTAACTTACCATATTGATCAATGACATCATTCTTATAGGCTTCTAACATCTTATCATCTTTAATTGCGTCGATACGTTGATACATATCTAACTTATCAAAGTCATCTGGCGCAAACTCTTCTGGAATATAACTTGTTGTTTGAATATTGGTCTTTGGTTTTGGTGTGAGGTCTTCTTGTTTGCGACCATCTTTCTTAGCTTGGATCGCTTCTTCTAGCATTTCAATATACATATCAATACCAACAGTATCAATAAAGCCAGATTGGTATGATCCAAGTAAGTCACCCGCACCACGAATGGTTAAATCACGCATTGCGATCTTATAGCCACTACCAAGACGAGCAAACTCTTTGACTGCGGTTAGTCTCTTTTGTGCAACCTCAGATAATTGTCTACGTGGTGGAATCAGTAAATATGCATACGCTAGTCGATCACTACGTCCAACTCTACCCTTAATCTGATAAATCTGTGCTAAACCAAAGTCTTGGGCATTATCCACAAGAATCGTATTCACATTCGGAATATCAATTCCGTTTTCAACGATTGTTGTACATACAAGAATATCGAGTTCCTTCTCGATAAATCTCTGCATGATATCCTCTATCTCTTCTTTGCCAAGTTTACCATGGACAATTCCAACTCTAGACTCCGGCACAAGACTTTGAATATTTCTTGCGATGTTATAGATTTGGTCAATATTGTTATGAAGATAGAATACCTGTCCATTACGCGATAGTTCTTTTTGTATTGCGTCGCGGATTAAATTCTTATCTTTTTCTACGACATAAGTTTGTACACTGTATCGATTTAATGGTGGTGTTTCTAATAAAGATAAAGAACGAATTCCTACAAGAGACATCTGTAGTGTACGTGGAATTGGTGTAGCACTGAGTGATAATACATCTACCCCATTCTTTAATTCTTTTATCTTTTCTTTATGTTCAACGCCAAAACGTTGTTCCTCATCTACAACTAGTAGTCCAAGGTCCTTAAACTTTACATCCTTGGATAGTAAACGATGTGTACCGATAATAATGTCTACTTTGCCTTCTTCCAGCTCCTTCAGTACTTGTTTTTGTTCAGCTGGACTAACAAAACGGTTTAATACTTTTACTGTAACTGGAAATTCCTGGTAACGTTTTTTGAAGGTATGGAAATGTTGTTCAGCGAGGATGGTAGTTGGACATAATACTGCGACCTGCTTGTTATCACAAATTGCTTTAAACGAAGCACGAATAGATACTTCTGTCTTTCCAAAACCAACATCACCACAGACAAGACGGTCCATTGGTTTATTACTTTCCATATCCTTCTTAATTTCCGCAACTGCCTTTTCTTGGTCAGGCGTTAAATCAAAGGAGAATGAATTTTCAAACTTCTTTGTCATCTCATTATCTTTTGAAAAGGCAAAACCAATATGTTGTTCACGATTGGCGTAGAGTGATAATA
>CALISH010000065.1 GCA_938041275.1 uncultured Solobacterium sp. | reverse complement strand
AAGGGCCCTTATAGGGTAGCCTAAAAACCGCACGTTATACGTGCGGATTGTTATTAACTACAAGCATTCAAAATATAGAGGCATAGTGATGATTGAAAAAATATATGAAACAAAATCAGGAAATATCTATTATTGGATAAATGATAATAAGTCTAAGTTGGAATATACACTGGTCTTTTTGCCGGGATTAACAGCAGATCATAGATTATTTGAGAAGCAACTAGAGTATATGAAAGATAAATATAGGGTATTTGTTTGGGATGCGCCTGGACACGCGGCATCCTATCCTTTTGAACTAGATTTTGATTTATTTACCGAAGTAAAGTGGCTAGATGAAATATTGGATAAAGAAGGAATTGAAAATCCAGTTATCATTGGTCAATCAATGGGTGGATATTTAGGACAAATTTACGCTGAATTATTTCCCCATAAATTGAAGGGACTTGTGATGATAGATTCACCATCTTTACAAAGAAGGTATTATACCGCAATTGAACTATGGTTATTAAAAGTTGTAGGACCTATTTATCAGATTTATCCATGGAAATCATTGTTAAAAGTTGGTTCAGATGGTGTTTCCACAACGACATATGGAAAGCAGTTAATGCTCGAAATGATGAAAGTGTATGATGGTGACAAAAAACGATATGCTAGCCTCGCTGCACATGGATACCAATGTTTGGCTGATGCAGTGGAAAAGAATTTATCGTATGAACCACAATGTCCAAATCTAGTAATTTGTGGAAAAGAAGATCGTGCAGGCTCGTGTATACGTTATTTAAAAGCGTATGAGAAATATACAGGAAAGTCTGTAGAGTGGATTGACAATGCAGGACATAATTCCAATGCAGATCAACCGGACATCGTGAATCAATTGATTGAGAAGTTTATTAATAACATTAAATAAATTGGTATTAGAAAAAGTGACAATCCTTATTCCTAACGACAAAGATTGTCACTTCTTTATTTAATTACAGTAATATTGTTAACTGGTTCAAAGTCGATGACTTTGTGTTCTTGAATATAATTCGCAAGGAGTTCAACCATGCTGGAAAGATCTGTAGAAACTGTAGGTGCTTCTTTAATCATATTGTAGTTACCACCCCCCGTTGCACGGTAGTTATTCATTGCAATCGTAAATTCCATATCATCTGTTACATCATTACCTTGGTATGTGAGGGATGTAATACGATGACCTATGGAATTAGAAACTTTGATTGTATATTCAATTCCATCAACCATGTCATAGTTATAGTGTTGTGGTTTTGGCCAATCATAGGATGGATTTACAATGATATGTTCATTATGAATCATCCAGAACTCAGCTGTTTTTTCAAGATATTCACGTAGAATCTTACCTGTTATCTTCTTTACAACTGTTGTATTTGGATAGACATATGTACTTACTAAATCACGCATTGTAATATTTTTTGCAAAACCAGTTGCGCCAAGGAATAGGGCGTTAGAACTTAAATCAGCACCTGTCTTTTCTTGTTGGACTTTATTGAGGAAGGTGATGATCTGTGACTTGTGTAGACGTGCATCAAATTCATCTGTAACACGTAAGTCAACATTTGTTGTGCCAAGTGTTTGGTCTAGCCACGCTTGGCAAGTAGCTTCATCTTTCTCAAAGAGCTTTAACATGTCTGGATCAGCATCAATATCTGCCTTTAAGATACGTGGTTCAATTGTATTATTGTCAGGATAGATATCAATACATGCAAGCTCAGCCCCATTAGCTGCGGTTTGTGTATAGTAAGTATCATATAACTTACCAGCTTCTGTACGATGTTGGTGACCTGAAATCATGACATCGATACCACGAATGTTTCTTAGAATTTTATAGCCTTCGTTTTCACCAGTTTCATCTTCAGTTAATCTTCCGTTAACTAAATCACGTTCAAACCCACCATGGTACATGCAGATAATATAATCAGGATTCTCTAGACGTTTGATGAGTTTCACGGTCGCTTCGGCAGAAAGATACGCATCAACGAAACGCATATGTTTGATATGAGACTTCTTTTCCCAATTTGGAATATATTGGGTAACAATACCAAAAATTGCAATCTTCTTACCGGCAACCTGACGGATAACATAGTTAGGGCCAAACGGTTTACCGTGATAGAAGAAGTTAGAAGTAATACATGGTGCACCAGCATTCTGTAGATGCATCATTAAAGCTTCTTCACCATAATTAAAGTCATGATTACCAACATTGATATAGTCGTAGTTTAAATCAGCCATAGCACGTGTGATAGGACTGACTTCATCTGGTGTTTTTGCAAAGTGATGGTACATTAAAGGAGAACCTTCTAGAACATCACCGTTATCTAATACGAGTGTATTCTCATCACGAAGAATATTAACTAAACTTTTGATTTTAGCTAAACCGATATCTTTACTGGAACCGTCAGCGTAACTGTGTGGATAGATGTACCCGTGCACATCAGAAGTGGCTAAAATTCGAATTCGATCTGTCATGAAAACCTCATTTCTATTGTTTGTTTTATTGCCACATTATTTTATCACATGTTGGGCATCAAAATATGTTAGATTCATAAATCATGGTATGATACCATAACATTGAGGATAGATAACGATGATAAAAGATACTAGGTTTCGAGATAAATTAAATTTTAGGCAGCTCGGTGGTTATATGACAACTGAGGGTAAGACTGTAAAAGATAATATTTTCTATCGTAGTGGTGCACCTTTCCGCATGAATGAATCAGAACTTGAAGCACTCAAGCAATTAGGGTTATGTGCCATTATGGACCTTCGTTCTAATGAAGAAATCTCACAAAGGCCAGATCCAGAACTTCCAAATATCTTGATGATTAAACATAGTGGAGCCGTTTCTGAAGGTGGCGAAGAAATTAACTTCTCAACTGAAGGAATGAATCGTATTGGTGAAGGTGGTAGGGAACAACTTGCATTACTCAAGAACTATTATGCAAGAATGCCATTTAATAACCAAGCATTCCGTATTCTGTTTGAACATATTCAAAAAGGTGATGTGCCTATCTTAATTCATTGTGCTAGTGGTAAAGACCGTACAGGTGTAGCATGCATGTTAATCTTACTTGCGCTAGGTGTTGATCGAGAAATTATATTAGAAGATTATCTTTTGACGAATGTATATCAACGTGATGCAATTCAAAAGAAGTTAGAAGAAGATAAAGATATCATTCTCGCACATCCTGAACGTGAAGAGTTAGACCGTATGACATTTGGTGTAACAGAAGAGATTGGAAAGATTGTGTTAGATGCAATCTTTAATGAATATGGAAGTGTTGAAACATATTTCGAGAAAGAATTTCATATCAATCGAAATGAATTACAACGATTAAGAAGTTTATATACAGAATAAAGAAAGCACCTGCATGCAGGTGCTTTATAATTTATTTTCTTCCATGTGCTAAACGAGCACGAACCTTTGTAGAACAATACTCAATCAAGATAACTAACAAGATGAGTGTTAATAGGAACGCACCGACGTTAGACCATTTACCAGATGAGATTGCGTTATTGAGTGGAGAACCAATACCACCTGCACCAACGATACCAAGGATTGTCGCATCCTTTAAGTTAATATCGAAACGATAAATTGCAGTGGAGATAAAGGAAGCACTTAACTGTGGTAAGATACCACAACGAATCTTTTGGAATGTTGTACAACCAGCCGCATCAAGTGATTCAAGAATACCTGTATTTAAATCTTCAATGGCTGTGATATACATTTTGGAAATCATACCAATAGAACATACCGACTGTGTTACAACACCACAGAATGGTCCAGGTCCAGTAACACGAATCCATACAAGAGCCCAAATGAGTGCAGGAATTGTACGAATCAACAGGATGAGTGCACGGAATAACATCGCAATTGGTTTAGGCACAATATTTGTGGATGCTAGGAAACTAACAGGAATCGCAAGAATTGCACCGATGATCGTACCAAGTACCGCAATCGCAATCGTTTGTAAGAGTAAGAATGGGATACCGCTATCACTCATATCAAAGATCAAAGCGACATTTGGATGTAATAGACCATTCACAAGACCCTTTGCGACATTTAATCCAGAATCTGTAAATCCAGTAAAGTGTAGAGATTGAGAACCCCAAGTCATTAAACTTACAACAATCGCAACTGTTATAAGTCTAATCCAAATGGTTTTAGGTTCTTCATTTAGTTTGGCAATAATATTTTCTGACATATGACCTCCTGTTTAAGATAGCTTTGAACGCAGGTAATCATTGATCATATCAATGAGCCAAACGACAATGAATAATGTAATGAGAATCATACCAAGGTCAGAGTAAGCACGTAATCCAGTACGTTCACGAATTAAGATACCAAGACCACCAGCACCTACATAACCAAGAATGGAAGATGCACGTACATTGATTTCAAAGCAGTATAAACAATCCGCTAAATAGGTAGGTAGAATCTGTGGCATACACGCAGCCCAGAAGGACTGTAATGTAGATGCGCCAAATGATTGCATGGCCTCGTATGGTCCCATATCAATGGTTTCAATACTTTCATATAACATCTTCGCAACGATACCAATCGTAAATACAGCGATTGCGACTGTACCTGCAAGGGATCCTAAACTAAAGATCAACGCAAAGATATATGCATAAATCAAAGTAGGAATCGAACGTAATACAGATAAGATGAAACGACATACAAGAAGTGTTGGTTTGTTCTTATTGATATTACTCGATGCAAGAATTGCAAGTGGCAAACCAATCAAAGAACCAATGATTGTACCAACAATTGACATCTGAATGGTTTCAATGAGTGGTGAGATTACTTTAGAAAAGTAATTGAAATTTGGGTGGAAAATCTTCGATAGAATCACAGTCAACTCTTTTATACGTGTAATGATGGTTGATAAGTTAAAACCTGTTGCACGTATAGAGATAATCACAACAATCGTAAATAACAGAAGAATCAGAGGGGTTCTACTGCGAGGTCTTTCAACGGTATGCCCGTTTGGCAGTGTAATGAGTTCGGGTTTAAAGACTCTGTCAAACAGTGGCGTTTTTAACATTTTTTGTTTCGCCATGTTTACTTGCCTTCAACTTCCTTCGCATCATCCTTTGAAGTAGGAATTACCTTACCGTTATAAACTTCATCGAGAATTTCTTTTGTGATTTTATCAGTTGGACCATCATAAACAATATGACCAGAGCGAACACCAATGACACGAGTAGCGTATTTTAAAGCTAAATCGACATGGTGAATATTTAACAGGATAGAGATATTCATTTCTTTATTGATTCTTGCAAAGTCACTCATCACAACATCAGCCATGATAGGATCTAATGAAGCGACTGGTTCATCCGCAAGAATAATAGAAGGATTCTGATTTAGTGTACGTGCTAATGCGACACGCTGTTGTTGTCCACCAGATAATTCATCACAACGGTTATAGGCTTTATCTAAAATACCAACTTTATCCAAAGCTTCTAATGCATGTGTTTTTTGTTCCTTGGAATGGATTCCAAGTAGAACCTTATACCAAGGCATATCTGGAACGTTGCTTGTTAGAACGTTACGAATAACGGTTGAACGACTTACCAAGTTAAAGGATTGGAAGATCATACCAATCTTTCTTCTAAAGCGACGTAATGATTTTCCTTTGAGTTCACTTACGTTGGTGTCATCAACAATAAGTTCACCTTCAGTAATGTCAATCATACGGTTGATTGTGCGAATCAGTGTAGATTTACCTGCACCAGATAAACCGATAATCGCAACAAACTCTCCCTGTTCAATCTTTAGATTTACATTCTGTAGACCTTTAGTGCCATTTGGGTAGGTCTTAGAAACATTTTTAAATTCAATCATGTCTATTCTCCATCACTATATGTATTCATTATTTACGCAATAATCATACATTAAAAATCAAATAAAATGGGCGATATTTTGAATATCGCCCACATAAATTTATGTATCTTATTTCTCAATTACAGATAAAGCCTGACGAGCTCCATCGTAATCTGAATCTTCAGCCTTAGCATAGCCTGTATGCTTGTAGATACCGAAGATCTTCTTGCCTGCATCTGTATTTGCGATTTCGATGAGGGAATCCTGCATAGCTTCGATGAATTCCTTATTATAAATGTCTTCCTTAGCCATTGTTACAGATACTGTATCGTTATAGATATTCTGTGTAACACCAATAACATTTAATTCATTCCAAATAGAATCCTTGCGACCCCATTCTTCTTGCCATTGTTTTGCATAGTCTTGACGACCATCAGCGTAACATACGATAACGTCAATCTGTCCAGCAGCAGCCTGCATGAATTCAGCGGCGTAGTCTAATGTTGTAACGTTAGCTAAATCACTAATGGTCTTACCATCGTAGTTGTCCATTAACCACATTGTAGGATAGATATAACCGGCAGAACTTGTAACATCTCTTACAGCCCACTTAGCCTTGTTTAAGTCTTCCCAAGTTAAAGCTTCACCAGAATTTACTTTCTTTGCAAGCTGTTGTCCATATTCGGATGGTCCTGCATAGATTAAGCCTTTGTAATATGTAACTGGAGTATCCTTATTAACTGTCTTGTGTGCATCACCATTCCATTCAGCAGGTTTTTCAGAGTCATTTGATAAACCAGCACGTGTAGCTGTTAAGATAACATCTGATTCATTTGAATATAATGCATAAGTACCACCTGGTAACCAAGCAACGTCTACTGAACCAGCGGATAAAGCTTCACCAGCAGCTTCATAAGAATCACTGACAGAAATTTCAAGATTCTTAATGTTGTATCCTCTCTTCTTCATTGCTTCGATAACTAATTTATCGAGGCCTTCTGTTGTTGCCTTAATTTCATCAACAGGTCTTGATGGAACAAATTGGAACTTTAATGTGTCGATATCCTTAGAGCCTGTTTCTGCAGGTTGCTTACGACCATTATCATTTGTTGATGCTGTAGTGTTTGAAGCTGTTGAGTTACCGCCTGTACAACCTGCTAATAAAGCAAGTGTCAAAACTGAAGCCAATGCTTTCTTGATGTTCATAGTTTTCCTCCCATATAGAACATATTAATTATAGAACAAAATAGAAAACATGAACCCAAGAATCAGATGAAATATTTACATTTTTCTATCCTGTTAGAAATGATAGAAACAATATACTGAAAATGATGTAATAAAATATCATTTCTAAAAGAAAATAATTTTCATTCTGAGATTATATAATGCATGATAAATGAATAAACTAACATATGCATGCATGTAATTTAATATAAAATACAAATATTGATAACAATGAATGATTATTTGTATTTCATCAATTCTTCACGATATTTCAAATATATCTGTTGTATGATATCCGCATGGAGAAGGTATAACAATATGAATAGACTACTCACAAGAGAAGAAATATTTGAAGGAAATATCTTACATGTATATAAAGATACTGTTGAAATAGAAGATAACCTAACGGTTGAAAGAGAAGTTGTACAGCACATTGGTGGTGTTGGAATCGCTCTTGAGGATACAGATGGTAAATTCTTCTTTGTTAAACAGTGGAGATATGCCCAACAAGAAGAAACGTTGGAATTTCCGGCTGGTAAAAAAGAAGAAGGCGAAGATGCCCTTACAACAGCGAAAAGAGAGATTCAAGAAGAAACAGGCTATACAGGAAAAGATTGGATATACATGGGTAAAATCTATCCAACACCTGCTTATGATACAGAAGTTATCGACTTGTATTATGCAAAGGTAGATCAGTATATAGGTCAACACTTAGATGCAGATGAAAAGATTCAAATCTATAAATATAGTTTAAAGGAACTGATAGAACTCATTATGGAAGGGAAAATTCCTGATGCGAAGACAGTTTCAATGGCGATGTATTTATGTCAGATGAAGAAGAGGGGTGAAATATAAAATGACAGATATTGAATCAATAAAACTTGATGATTATGATAAATTATATGAACTTTGGATGAGTTGCTCTGGTATGGGACTAAACAGTGTGGATGATAGTCGAGAAGGAATCGCAAGATTTTTAAAACGAAATCCAGATACATGCTTTAAGGTGATAAAAGATAATATGATTGTAGGAGCAATACTCATTGGGACGGATGGTAGACGAGCATATATCTATCACACAGCAGTTCATCCCGACTATCGTAGAAAGAATATTGCAAAAGATATGGTTCAATATACATGTGATGTTTTACGGAATATGAAAATTAGCAAAGTAGCTCTTGTTGCATTTGCAAGCAATGTTGTAGCAAATGTCTTTTGGGAGAAGTTAGGATTTACGACAAGAGATGACATTATATATCGAAACCTCTCACTTGTTGATATGGAAAGGTATGATACATAAAGATAGAGAAGCTGGGCAGAAGAAAATTATCACAGAATAAACAATTATCCGTGATTTATTATAAGAATTACTTAAACTATCATATCTCTAGGTGTGTAATATAAATTATAATTCAAATACCAATCCAATCCATACTACGCTAGTACAATTTTAAACAAGCAATAATCTGTATTTGTTTTTATGTAACATTTCGCTCTAGAATGTCAAAAAGTAGCAGAGCAAATACATGCATTTTATTAGTATCTTCAAGTTTGCTCAAGATGACGGAACCTTTTACATTGGTTGGGAAAGCAAAGCCACTTGAATAAAATAGCATATATCTTTTGGTA
>CALISH010000064.1 GCA_938041275.1 uncultured Solobacterium sp. | reverse complement strand
TACTGAATTGAATAATAAAGTTAGTACTATTAGTTCATCTTTTGAAACTTTGAAAGCTAATACAGAATCTAAGTTATCTGTTATCGAAGGTAATACTAATCGTACTACATCTGAAGTATCTGCTATTGCTGGTAGATTGAATACATTAGAAAGTTTAAACATTGCTAAGTTTAAAGCCGACTATGATACTCGTATTACTACACTTGAAGCTGTACCTAACTTCACTTCTAATATCACAAACTTAGAGACTCAAAACTCTGTATTAACTAACTCAGTTAATATTCTTAAGACTCAAGTCAGTGGGCTATTATTAGCTGAAGACTTGACTCCTCGTGTATCTGCACTAGAACGTGAAAAAACTTCTGCTAAGAATGTAACTATGCCTGCAGAAAAAGTACATTTACCATCCGGTGACCCTGAAGCTAATAAAATCTACCCTTATACTATTCATAGCTTTGACAGCCAAGACTCTAATGTAGAATTTAAAATTCAACGTAGTGGTACTCGAGATACTACATTATGGATTGACTTATTTATCGACTTTACAAACTCTAGTGCAACTACAAGAAAGATTCTTAAGTTCACCAAACCAGATAATAATAATCTATATGTATATATCCCAGCAACTAATAAGAAGATTCATTTGAAACTAATGTCTTATGATTCTGGTATCAGCTGGTACTATAACTATGAATATGAAATGGGTATTACTGATCAAGGCACAGTTTAACTTCCAGGAGGTATATAAATGGGAGCTTTAAAATATACAGAAAGCCTACGGAATAACCTCCATGAGGTTACCCGTTCTGCTGGTACAGTTATTTACTGTACTGATACTAGAGAAGTCTTCTATGATGCTTCTGATGATATGCGTCTATTGACAGACTTCATTATTATGCTTAATAATGATAATGAACGTACTCAAATTGTAAATAATAATACAGTTCTTGAAGCACGTATCTATTGTATACGTGATGCTCATACATTCTATGCTTATGATAAAAACGATGGTTGGCAACAACTATTATCTGTAAAAGAAGCTAGTAAGTATGTAGGTCCTATTACTGACATTACTAAAGCAACTATTATGAAAGATGGTAAACGTATTGCACCATTGACTACAGCTAATAATACTTACCTAGAATCTGGTGAGACTATTGAAGCTAAGTTAAAACAAATGGGTGTAATTGCTACATCTTTCCGTACACATTTAGTTACTGAAACTAAGAAACGTTTCCCTATCCCCGTACCATTTGATAATTACTTTGATATGCCTAATGCATTCTTAGTTCATATTGGCACTAACTATATCTACCCTAACCGTTATAGTATCGATGGTAATGACATTGTATTTAATGAGCCAGTTGAAATGAATCGTTCTATCAACTTTACATTCATTTACAATACTAAAGCGCCTGGTATAGCTGGTACTATTAATAATATTGATGGGTCTCTTATTAATCGTGGGTCTATTCCAACTGATAGAATGGCTAACGTAAGTAATTCCCCATTCATAAACAGTTCTAGCTCTGTCGCAACAAGTGCATCTGTTAAGACATTATTTGACTTACTAGTTGCATTATGTGATGAAAAGAATATCATCTCTCGTGCTATTGCTAAACCTATCGCTACAAGTACATCAGCATTAGCTCTTGAAGTACCTGAAGGATATACTTTAGCTGATGGTAATATCATTGCTGTACGTTTCCGTGCAAATATGCCAGCTAATGGTGATATAGTAGTTAATGATCGTACTATTCCAGTATATAAATCAGTGGCAAGTAAACTTGAGGCTGGTGATATTACACAAAACGATGAATTGTTTTTACAATATGATGCAGTTAATAATCGTTTCTATATCACCAACGGTATGCCATATCGTATGGATACTTACAATAAAGTCTATACTGCACCAACTGATAATATTAGTATAATCTCTTTTAGTGATGCATCTTATCTTCCTGGTGTAGACTATATGGAAGTATATCTCGAAGGACTTAAACTAGTTAAAGATGTAAACTACCATATCGATGAAAATGCTAAAGCTATTCGTCTTATCGACTTTACTATGGAAACTGGTCAAGTATTAGAATTGGTGTCTAGACGTATTGTGCGTACTCGTGGTGCTAACTCTTATAACTTAAATGCTAATGATACTGCACCAGATGCACCAACAGATGTAAATCCTGAATTCTCTAGTAGAATCTTCAGTGCAGTACATGATAGTGCTACAGATCTTAAGAAATTACGTTTAATCCCACCTGGGGATATGGATTCTCTTAACGATCTTAAACATGGTGAATCTTTGAATATTAGATTTATTGATGGTGCTATTGGTGATTCTTATACAGAGTTTGGTCAAAACGTATACAATATCTGTGATAAGAATGGTGAACAAATTGTAGACGCTATAACTGCTGGTGATATTATGCCATTTATCTTTGATAAGAATAATAAACAGTTTAAGTTACGTTTTACAGTTAATAGTCACCCACGTATCCATGATGGTAATGCTACAGTAAACCCTGGTGATGAAACTGTTCATGATGGTAACTATGTAAACGTCCCAGATTCTCCATTCATCGAATATACTGGTGAAGAAAATATCACATATGAAAATAGCCTATACCCAACATTTATGCTATCTGGTACCGGTAACGTTTTACAGTCTGCCGCAGATAATGGTGGAGCAGTTAAAATATTAGATGCTAGAACTTATATAAATTTTGCTACAACACGTAATGGTATATTTATCAGAAATGATTTTACTAAAAATGTGAAATTATTCAATAATACCGATACTGGTAAACTTACTGAAATGCTAACCAGATATGCGAGAAGTGCATTTAATAGTAATGGCAGTCTAGATACAGTACAGGACTTTGTTGTAATCAACAATAGAACCATCGTTGATAAAAATCTAACACCATTATCCTGTAAGGATCTCTATAATGGGTTTAGTGGTAAAGAGTTTATAACACTAAAACCTTATAATCTTAAAGATAATAATTATACTTTAATGTATATTACTGAGGATATAGTACATAAGAAAGATTCTACTGTACTAGTAGATGGTAACGTATTAGCAACAACTGTTAGTGGATATATATCAGTACCATACACTAATGGTACTAATATACCAGTACCATCAGGAAATGGTAATACTTTCACTTATTATGATAAATTACCGACTAATATCTTAAATAAAGAAAACGTCAATTTAGTATTTAATACAACCATGAATGTAAATATCAATAACAACTCATATCAAATAATAGCTGGTAATATTAACCAGAAGTATAATGGTTATAAGAGATTGGTTACATCTAATGAAAATACCTATATCAAAGTACTTGATGTATTTAATATGGATAATATTATTGGTAGATTTTTAAGAAACGTTAATGGTTTCTTTGTTATATTCGATAAAACATCTGATGCTTATTCTATCTTATTTGCTAATATGGAAACGTATGGTGAATTCATAAGATACTTAATTCAAGAAAAAGCTATCGAAGTTGCTAAATAAGGTGAACTAATATGGCAAGACATACAATAACTTTCAAAGAAGGGAATTGTAAGTTGCGTTTTAATGATTATATTAAAATTACTTTTAATACTGATAGCAGCGGTGGTGATACTGCTGCTATCAATAATCATGATTATCCTATGTATGTAGCATATAAGGATTCTTTACTAAGATACTTAGATGCCGGAGAAATCGTAGCTGGTCAAACAGTAGTTGGCCAGTTTAAAGGTAATAAAATCGTATTATACGCATCTGACTTCCCAGCAGTAGGAGATGGCCCTGTTGATCCATCAGTAAAACGGAGTATGTGGCTATATAGAAATACTATGATAGATTATCCGTCTATTTATCAATATATCTATCTTAAACCATATATGTCAGAAGATGCTGATATAGTTAACCCTAATAGTACATATACTATATCTTTTAGTAGTAATTCATTGAATAATATTGATGAAAATTCTAGAAAGAAGATAGCTGCTATTATATTTGATGATGTCCGTAATAATGGTATTAGACGTATAGTTCCATTAGTAGATACTGATCGTAAATATTTAACTATTAATGACGTTATTGAAGCAATGACGTATAGTAATGGTACTAATAATATCTCTGTAACGTATACCGAATACGTTAAACAAGATAATTTCATAGTAGCTGCATTTGTAACTAATGCTACTCATGCTAAAGAACCAACTGCTAATACTAAGCTAGTATTTAACTATGCTAAGAACTTAGCTGGTACAGAAAGCATGACTTATGGTAGTGCTGTAACACAAGATATTACTACACCTATCACTCATGACTATATGGGGCATGGTACCGCTAATGCTGATGAAGATAATACTATTTACACTTTATTAGGATTTTGCGATCGTAAGATGCCAACTAGTATTCATATAGTTAAAGCATCTTCTACAGATAAAGATAATGGATATAATGATATGGCTCACAGTAATGGGTCTAGGATTCATGTACTAGGTTTATATAAATCTACTAATGGTGAGATTATCAACCCTAAGAATAATAAAAAGACTGATATCAATATAGCACGTGTAGCCAAGTCTTATAAGATTGCTAAGTTTGATGATATCAATCTGGCTAGTGATGAATATTCTGCCGTTGGCGTAAATGAGAACTATTGGTTATTACCAGACTTAAATTCTCTTATCAATATCTATAATCACTTAGTTAATAATACAGAGCTCGAAGAACCAACTGAATCAGAGTTACATAGCACAGCTGATTATAAATATAAATCATCTAGTAATGTAGCAGTTAATGATTTAGATGGTATCACTATCTACTGTGCTAATACACCAGATGATTCGGTAATCAATATCATTCGTGATATCAATAATAGCACAACTGGACATCTTAAGATTAATCTTATCGATGGTGGACGTAGTCTAACTAAATCCAGATACGCTACTGAGTTATTTGATCAAATAAAAGTATTCAAGTCTAATACAAATACCGATAAGACTACAGTATTTCCTTGGGATAATACTTGGACTGACCATATGCTAGAAAAGAAATTACTAGTTAAGGGTAATACTTTAGACGTATTGCGTACTAAGTTATCTGGTCAAGTTAACTATGATAAAGTTTTAAATGAATCTAATACTACAACAGTAGAAACTGTATTAATTGGGTTAGATGATTTTAGTAACTTTGAAGCAAAGTATAAAGAACTTAAGAAAGTGTATACGGTAGATGCTACACATAAGCTAGAGTTCTTTGATAGTCGTTACAATATTCTTAATGATGATATCACACCAAGTACAAAAACATTAGAAGATATTAAACCAACAGCAGATCATACGTATACTATTAATTGGAATGATAATACATTGGTTAATGGATTCAAATGCTTACGTAAATTAAGTAATGTGAATAATAATGATATACTAACTGTCACATTTACTGACAAAGATAATATTGTAAATACATCTAAAGATAGCGAGTATCCAGCAATGTTTGTACCAACTAGTGCGAATGTAAATAATACTTGGGCTCATCCTATAGTCGATGTGAACTTTAATTATGTATCTTATAGATCATTAGTTGGTAAAACTCTTAAATTAAGATTTAGACAAGTTATGAAAACGGCTACAGTTGATTTTGGTTATTATATGATATTAGACGATATATCTACAGTATTCGCACATAGAAGTGGATTTGCTCTATATAATACAATCGAATATTTCAATACAGATAATTATACTATAACTACTAATAGATATTCTGGTGAAATATCTTTCTATCGAGATGATTATAACTATAATGATGCATGGCCTAATATGCTAAACCCTGCAGAAATCGACAATCCATCATCTGCCGTTGCTAATATTGACAACGCTAATATAAATGCTATAATACCAGAAAACGTTTGTAGAGTGCTATTACCTACGACTGATGATGATAAGCATTTATATACTACAACACCATTCCCTCAAGGACCTAATAGATATCCGATACACTGCTTAAGAAATGGTAAGCTATATAATACCACTAGCGAAAGTAATGCTATCTCATTCAATTTATGTAATGTATCAGATTATGCAGACTTTGCTAAATATACAGTAGAGCAATATGCGATATTGGCTATGTCTGGTAGCTCATTCACATTCAATGTATACCCAGCTATTAGAAACTTAATAAATTATTACACTAAGAAAAAACAAGGTGTATCTTATGATACTAATTTAACTGGTAAATTCTCAGTTAAATAGAAAGGATAAACTATGGGAAAATTTGTAATAGTATTTAAGAAAAAGTACCCTAAGTTTAAACTTGGAGACCATATCAATCTCATATTCAAACAAGGGGTTGATGGTGGAGATACTATTAGAATAAATGGTAAGAACGTTCCACTTTTAAGTAAGCTTAGAAATGGTTCAGTATTACCTGTAGACAATGATCAATTTACTGTCGGTAATAAATACGTCGGTGAATGGACTTCTAGAGGCCTAGAAATCTATGCTGGTGAATTTGTTAAAGAAGAGAAAGTTGATCCTACAAAGAAAACGTTAACCATAGTTGAACGGGGTACCAATAACTGGTACCCTTGTTTATTCACTCAATTTGAGATTAAAAAACAACAAAGGTTAACAAAAAATGCACAGGCTGATGTATTAGATAATAATACACAGTATACTTTTCGTATAGCTAAGATTGATATAGATAGACGTACACTTAATGTCAATACATTTGCTATGGTTAAGTATAATGGTAGAATTATTCCGCTATTGGATACAGATAAAAACTATATCACAGTAGAAACTTTATTTGCTATAGTTAATAAGAATACCACAGGTACTGATGTAAACTATGCTACAGTTAGCGGTACTTATAAAGTATACTTTTCTCGTGGTGATAAATATCTTGATGGTATTGAAATTGCTGTACCATCTAGTACATCAACACATGCTAGATATAGAGACTGTCCGACATTTGACAACAGTTTAGAAGACCAATACAAATACTATGTAACTAAATCTATCTTTGTTAAGAATAGATTGTATGCTATACCAGCTTCATATGTCAATACTGCAGATATGCATGGCAATTTCAGTCTTACTGATGGTAAGTTGAAATTCATTGATAAATTTGGTAAGAATTGGACAGATAGTAAGAATACTACATATACTAAGATTAGTAAGCTATTGATTTTCAATGATGATACTAATAAACTAAATGTCAATAAAGATTTTGAGCTATGTATACCAAATAAACCTAATGATGGTTTATTTAGA
>CALISH010000063.1 GCA_938041275.1 uncultured Solobacterium sp. | reverse complement strand
ATAGATATGAGGAACTAAAGAAACAGTTCTTGAATCAACCTATCAAATATGATAATATCTCTATTAAAGAAGATACTGAAGTTGATATGAGTGAAGAAGATATTCAATTAAAGAATAGTGCTATTCTTAATCGTGCAAATATGTTTGGTATCAATCTAGCCAATAAGGGTAGAGAGCTACGTGCTGCTAAAGAATGGTCTTTAAATACAGGTATCTATATTATGAATCTATGTAAGTCTATAGTATCGTTAGAAGAGCTATGGACTCTATATAAAGGTATGCCTATCCAGTTACAACAAATGTCTGACTGGAAACTATTAGAACTGGTTGGTTGTACTAATGAAACATTTTATAATTTCATGAAGTCTCATCTTCTAAATACAATGGAACTTAAGTATCAAGACATCACTCTAATAGAAGCTACAGATGTATGGGGCAATCAAATTCAAGAACCAGTATTACCATCTGGTGTACCATTCTTTACACCAGAAGAAATTGAAAACAAACTAAAAGACTATACTAAGAAGCATACTATGGATACTGATTGCGTAGATATGCTTGCTTGGTTAGACGCATATAAAGATATCTGGCAAGGTATCGATATCAGTTCTAATCGAGGAAAACGTTTAGCGTTCAATAAATGGTTTACTATGGTGAATAAGACCATTAAACAATGGAGAACTTCAGAAAGTGAAGAAGAACTAGTAAGTGCTACAGAAAAGCTATTAGCTTTAGGTGTACCAACTACAAAGTTCTTACCATCTGATAGTATAGCTTATAAGAAACGTCTACAATCAGTAGCTAAACAGAAAGTGATTGATAGAATCTTACGTGAAGCTGCTATTAATGAAGCTAAAGATATCCCTATAGAGTTTAATGATTATGGTGACTTATTAATCACTAAGCCAGAGAAGATTAACTTTGATGATGAGTTCTTTAAAACCCATCGTCTATTGGTAATCTATATGACAGCTGGTAATATGGATGGCGTTAAATTCGAATCAGCTAAACTATGGTATATGAATACATGTATCGAGTCTATGCTAAACAAAGGTCATAAAGATAAGAAGCTTATTGATACTAGAGCTAGAATATTGAATGACTATACTAAGTGTATGGTTTATATACTTAATAAAGATAATAACTTTAACTTTACTAAGTATTATAGCACAACTAAATTTAATGATAAAGTTATCCGCATCAAAGGGTCTACGTTGAAATATACGTTAGACTATCTTAAAGCGGTTCTATTCTTAAGATAAAAAATAATAATTGGTGGTACATAACTATATATGTACCACCATATATTGTATCTTGGAGGTAATCACTATGATACTGACATTAGGACAAAAGTTTCTTAAATATGATGATAATGAAAATATTAAAGAACTTTATAGAGTAACATCAACCAATACTAAAAACTTTTACGGTGTTACCGAGATTATTGGTAATACTGGTAGAAAGAGCATAGCTAGAAATGTGGTTAATAAAGAATATAAATCTCTTAACCCACATTGTAAGTTACATGTGGAAATAGCAGTATTAAAGAATGGGCAAGAAGATGTAGTTATCTCTATATATAACGAAAGAGAGTCTTATGGTTATCCATTCTATATCTGTAGAGTAGGTTATAGAGATTCTGTAACCGGGACTTTACAGCCAGGCAAATGTTGTACTAAAGCATTATTAGAAAATAATTCTGTAGAAGAATATGAGATGTCTTATATGAATATAATGGGTGATGTTAAAGAGCTTCATTCTAAGATGACTATAGACTTATATGTAAATGATAATCACAGTACTATCATTCCTCTTATAGCTACCAATACAGTTATCACTGAAAAGATATTCGATCTATTAGTTGATAGATGCTTTGGTATTACATATAAAGATACACCCATTGCTGGATTAACTAAATTCTTTGAAGGAATCAATTTCCAATCTTACTTTAGAGCTAATTTTAAAATTAAACGTATTGAACTATCGTTTAAAGATAGATATCTTACACATGGGCAATTAACCCGTGGTGATATCTTTGTTCTTGAATCTGTAGCTAAAGCCATCTTCTTAGATTGTATAGTTACTGAGTATTATCATGACGTAAATCTATATAATATCAAAGGTAAGTATATGCTAGTGGAAGATAAGAAC
>CALISH010000062.1 GCA_938041275.1 uncultured Solobacterium sp. | reverse complement strand
CCCTTCTCATACGCATAGCGTATGGTTTTTATAGGAAACTTCGTTTTCCTATAATAATAAAAGAAGAACAATTGTTCTTCTTAAATCTTCGGATAAACATCTTTCTCTATCATTTCAAATGGATTCTTCTTGAAATTCCAACATCCCACTCTACCGCGATAGTAAAGCATGTTTTGAAGCATTTCATGTACAAGTGCATCTTTTACCATGAGTTTAGCATCCATCTTATTGACCCACTTTAATTCTTGACTACTGCCACTAGCTACAAGTTCTCCACTTTCATACTTGCAGATAAAGTCTACATTTACATTGTTAAATGTTAGATCTTTGTTGATGCCAACAAGATCAAGAATTATAACATTTACACCCGTCTCATCAAAGATAATTCTCTCTAATGCATTTTGTAGTGATTCATGTTCTGCCACAAATCCTGTTGGACACTCCCACCCACGGAATGCATTTTTGACAAGTAATACTTCGTCATTTTCATTCACAATTAAACCACTTACGGATACATGATGATTGTACTGCATAACTACCTCCCCTTTATGATAGATATGAAAAAAGAGGACATAAATGCCCTCTTAAATTAACCTCTTCTAAAGAAACCAGGAATACTGTCACTTGCATCAGAAGATGAAGAACCAAATACAGCAGAGTCATCATTCTGTAATGAAACACCACTCGCTGGCTTTGTGGAAGGAGCAGCCTTCTTTTCTTCTTCCTTCTTAGGTTCAGACAATTCGAAACCTGTAGCGATAACAGAAACGATAATTGCATCGCCAATCTTATCATTAATAGCTACACCGAAGATGATATCAATATCATTACCAGCTGCTTCACGGATGAAGTCAACTGCTTCAGATGCATCAAATGCAGACATGCTTGTACCACCAGTAACGTTGATAATAGCACTCTTTGCACCAGCAATCTGTGCCTCTAGTAATGGAGATTGAATAGCGCGTGCTGCAGCTTCTCTAGCCTTGTCATCGCCATCAGCCATACCAATACCGAATAATGCGGAACCTTGACCTTCCATAATACTCTTAATGTCTGCGAAGTCCAAGTTAATCATTGCAGGAACAGCAATCAAGTCAGTAATTGTCTGTACGCCTTGACGTAAGATATTGTCTGCTTCCTTGAACGCATCCTGGAATGGAATATGTCCGATTACTTCTAATACTTTATTATTAGAAATGATAATCAATGAGTCTACATACTCCTTGAGTTGTTCAAGACCCTGTTCAGCATTTCTTTCTCTTCTCTTACCTTCGAAATTGAATGGCTTAGTAACGATACCTACTGTTAAGCATCCAAGTTCCTTAGCAATCTTTGCGAATAATGGGGCTGCACCTGTACCAGTTCCTCCACCCATACCTGCTGTAAGGAATACCATATCGGCACCTTCCATAGATTTACGGATAGCGTCTTCGCTTTCTACAGCTGCCTTGCGTCCATTATCTGGGTTACCACCAGCGCCAAGACCTTCTTTACCTAACTGAATCTTATTTGCAACTGGAGAAATATCCATTGCCTGAAGATCAGTATTAGCGATATAGAATTCAACACCCTGAACGCCTTCCTGTACCATGCGGTTTACAGCGTTGCTACCTGCTCCGCCGACACCAAATACCTTGATTTTTGCTACCTGGTTGTAAGTTAATTCTGCCATAACGTTTACCTCTCCAATTTATTTCTTTCCATCGAGAAACAATCCCTTGAGTTTATTTGTCAAGGTATCTTCTTTCGTAGTCTCTACCTTTCTATCACGGTAGGATACGTTTTTGATAAAAGCATCAAGATCTAAGCTGTTTTCAGTCTGACCGATAATAGGTAATCTATCTTGGTAGGCATAGAACAATCCGAGACATGCGGTTAATGCTGCATTTCTTCCCCCTAATGTTTCCGGAATATAATCTCTAACTTCTACATTTAGGCGCTTGCTTAAAAGGTTTTCTAAACCTATAGTTTCGCCACCTTCACCAGTAATAATAACAGTTGTTTCACCTGCTTGCAAGATTCCTTCGCAAGTTTCTGTAATTGCATTCAACCATGTTTCAATATTAGGGCGAATGCAGTCTACTAACTCCTGCTCGCTGATGGTTCTATTTTCACCATTATCGTTCCAAATATGGATAATATTCGAAGAACATACTGTCTGATCAAGTCTTGCGCTATACTTGATTAACTCAATAACATTCTTCATATTAATGCCATATTTTTCAACAGCTGCGTTTGCGATATTTCCAAGTCCCATAGGCAAAATCGTAGATGCCGCAAATCTTCCCTTATAAAGAAGACCTAATGTCGTCGCATCGCGTTCTACCTTTAAAACAATCACTTGACGATCAACAGACTGTTCAAATAGAGCAGCTTCTTTACCGACAGCGTAGATATCCGCAAAGATATCCATTACTTTTAGACCTACTTTCTCCACACAGCTCACTAATTCATAGGCAAATTTACGATCTGCACATAATAAGTCAATATCAACAATCAACTGAGAGCACTTTTCTCCAAGCGGAATACGACGTGTTGTCATACCATTGACCGTATACTTTACACAAACTGTTTGAATCAAAGCACTGTCATTACCGATATTGACTGCTTCGGCTTTCTTTATTGCATTACGTACATCTTGAATTGTTACCGTTCCATCAATACCTTCAATATCAACTGTTGATTTCAAAGAGATACGCTTTAAATTAAATGCAGGGATTGCAAGAATCACCTGTTGTACACTAGCACCTACCATCTTCTTAGCAGACGCTGCTGCTTGCTTGATGGAACCAATCAAAGCCTGTTGGTCTGTAATGCCATTATAAGAGAGTCCGCTACATGGTACTCTTTCAACCTTTATAATATTAAATCTGGTGTTGAAAAACTCACCAATTACCAATCGAACCTCATGGTCAGCAGCTTCAATTGCTGCATAAATCTGTTTATCTGTCACCGTGAAGTCTCCTTTCAGTTATATTCGTATTTTATCACATTTACATTTCAAAATGTAGTCGATTACCACCCATAAACAGCCTATTTTCATAGAATTTACATAATTCATTTCTGCATCTTCTATAGGAAACTTTGAAAAACAGAATCTAACCACTACTTTTTTGGTTGCATTTACAAGTAATCTATGATATCTTTTGTAAGCAAATTATAAGTAAAGGAGGTTATGGTATGTCCAGAGTATGTGCTGTATCCGGTAAGAAAGCAATGTCAGGAAACAGACGTTCCCACTCCCTACGTGCTACTCGTCGTAAGTGGAATGTGAATTTACAAAAGGTTCACATGATCGTTGATGGCAAGCCACAGACAGTTAAGATCTCAGCTCGCGCATTAAAGACATTAAAGGCAGGAGCTAAGGCTAAAGCTGCTGAGTAATCGCCGGTTATATGAAAAAGAATTCCCCGAAGGGAATTTTTTTATGCATCTTTTGATTGTATAACGGTTACCTTGCCTGCATGCACAGTGATGATACCTTTATCTTCTAAAATTTCATTAGAAGTGGTATAGGTATCTTTATTGGTAAGCTTTTGATTGGTCAATGGATATTTCATTCCTTCCAAAGTGATAATTGATTCATCTTCGGTAAAGAACGAGATATATGTATAGTCGTATTTTTCAATAGAATGTATACCCTCACCAAGAGAATAAATATAGTTATTCTCATCATGGAGATATTCAGTTTCAGGATACCAACCGTAAATTAATCATCGCATGATCCAGTCTTCCACCAAGTCCACCATAGAGGTGGATTTTTTGATAGCCTTTCTCAATGGCATACATAACTGCTGCCTCGCTATCGGTATCATCTTTGATAGGATTTAGTTGAATGAATGTATCACTATAATCCTTGATACAAGACAAATCCCTTTCTTCTACAGAATCAAAATCACCAATTGCCAGTAACATTCTCTTACCACTTCTTGCAAGTGTTAAGGCACCTTTATCTACACCAATATAGTCTTCTGCAGCTGGAATTGTTGTACAACGTTTTAAGATAATAGCTACTGAAGTTTCCATAATTTCTCACATACTTCGTGGATATCATTCTTAAAGACATAAGAGCCAGCAACAAGTACATCTGCTCCAGCTTCAGCACATAAAGCACCTGTTTCTTCATTGATACCACCATCAACTTCAATATGTGTATCAAGACCCTCTTCGTTTAACCATGTGCGTAGTGTACGAATGCGTTCTAGTGCTTCTGGCATAAACTTCTGACCACCAAAACCTGGTTCTACACTCATAATTAGGAATAAATCAAAATCATGCAAGAATGGCTTTAACACTTCAATTGGTGTCTGTGGCTTTAATGTAAGACCAACTTTTTTCCCCTGATCATGGATATGCTTTGCGAGTGCTTTGATTTCTTCTTTGTCGTAGATTGTTTCAACGTGGAAAGTAATCTGATCTGCACCAGCATTCATAAATACATCAGCGAACATCTTAGGGTTGGTAACCATTAGATGAACATCTTTAAATAATGGAGACAGTTTAACAAATCCCTTTAAGATATCTGGTCCAAAGGTTAAGTTCTTTACAAAGTGTCCATCCATGACATCAAAGTGCATCCACTCTGCCTTGGAAGAATTTAGTAGTTCACATTGTTCAGTCATATGACTGTAATCTAAAGATAATACGGATGGTGCAACAATCATAAGTATTTCTCCCTTCTCTCTTGAATCATCTGTAAAACGCTTAGATAGTTTTCATAGCGTTCTTTGGATATTTTACCTGCTTCTACCGCTTCTTTAATTTTACAACCTGGTTCATTTTGATGAACACAGTCATTGAAGCGGCAATCATGTAGGTATGGTACAAAGTCTGGTACATATTCAGCTAATTCACTAGCTTGAATATGTGAAAAATCCAGGGAACTAAAGCCTGGTGTATCTGCTACAAGTCCCCCTGCAACCTCGTGTAATTCATTATGTCTTGTTGTATGTTTACCTCTTCCAAGTGCCTTAGAAATCTCTTGGGTTGCTAGGTGAAACGATGGTTCTAATTGGTTTAACAATGTACTCTTACCAGCTCCACTTTGACCAGTTAATACTGAAATCTTATTTGTCAAAAGACCTGCAATAGAAGGATCTAAACTACCCTTTGCAGTACGAATTACTCTCATCGCACCATTTTCATATGCTTGAATCTGCTCTTCTACTTCTTGGCTAAAACCTAAATCACATTTTGTAATAATCAATACAGGTTCAACGCCTGCGTGCATGATAAGAATACTTAGACGATCAATTAACGCAGTTGAAAAATCAGGATCTTTTACACTCATCACAATGAGTGCTTGGTCAACATTTGCTACTGCCGGTCGAATCAATCGATTGGTTCGTGGCATGATTTTTTGAATGACATAACGACCATCAATCTCTTCACACTCTACCAAATCTCCCGCAACAGGTGCATCTTGGCGACGCACTTTACCCATGACAATCGCATCATAATATTTCTTGTCAGAAGTTAAGATACGATAATTCTTCGATACGATTTTCGTGATTCGTGCAATCATAGGCACTCCTTAGTAAAAGTATAATGTGACATAACTATCCTTTTTTTGTGTATATTCGCTACCTGCAGCTGGCATCGTTTCAATAACAGTACCAACTTTGATTTTATCAATTTCACTTTGTGATAACGCAGATGTATCACGGTGTGCACGTACAACAGTTACTCCCATCGCTTCTAGTTGTGATGTTGCTTCTTCAATCGGTTTTCCAATGATATCTGCTGGAATTGTAACTTTTACATATGGTACGTAGTATAGTGTTACATCTGTTTCACCAGCTGTATCATAGAGATCACCAGCCGCAACACCTTCTTGACGAATAATCGTTCCAGGTTTCTTATCACTCTGTTCTTCTTTCTCAATTAAATGAATCGAAGAAGGGAGTGACGCCTTTACATCATCAATATTTTTTCCAACATAATTTGGCATCTCTTCGCCAACACCACTAGATACGATGAGTTTCACTTTAGAATGACGCTCTACCTCACTAGAGCTAGCAGGTTCTGTGCCAATGACAACCCCTTCGATACTATCTTTCGATAATTGATATGTAATATTATCCGTATCAACTTCAAGATCTTGATTCTCTAGAGCTGTGGTTGCTTGTGCAATATCCATATTTGATACATTCGGAACCGTAACATTCTTTGACTTTGGTGGAAGAATTCCTGCTAGAAATAAACCAGCAATCAACGCGAACATCGCAAATAGCACTAAGATTGCAGTGACATAGATTTTAGTGCGTTTATTAGCAACACGTGAAAGAGATGTGCTTCTCGTCATCCCTACTTTTGTGTCTTCTTTTTCTTGTTTCGTTGGCGTCTTATCAATTGGATCATTTAGACTAAGCGGTTTGTCATTTTGATGTTCTGGCAACATGCACTTCTCTAAGTCTTTCAACATCTCATCACAGCTTTGATAACGCAGCTTAGGATTCTTCGCAGTTGCACGAATGATGATATTCTCTACAGATTGTGGAACATTTGGATTTGCTTTGCGTACACTCGGCATAGGCTCTCTCATGTGTTGTAGTGCAATCTGCACAGCCTGATCAGCCTTAAACGGAACATCTCCCGTTAACATCTCATAGAACACAATTCCCAAAGCATAGATATCTGATTGGGGAGATGCTGGCTCACCCTTGGCAAGTTCTGGTGCCAAGTAATGCACTGAACCCATAACATTATTGGCTTGTGTTAATTGTGCACTACCCTTGGCAGTTGCGATACCGAAGTCCAAAATCTTTAACGAGCCATCAGACTTAACAATCACATTCTGTGGTTTGATATCACGATGAATAATGCCACGTTTATGCGCTTCCGCAACTGCAGAAGTTAACTGTTTCATCGTATCGACCGCTTCCAGATTCAATAAAGGTGCTCGGTCGCGAATCACTTTCTTTAGCGTCTTACCAGCCACATATTCCATGACGATATAATGATGATTCTTATACTCACCAACATCATAGATTTCTACAATATTTGGATGTGCTAATGTTGTGGCAGCTTGTGCTTCACGTTCAAAACGCAAGATACTAATCGCATCTGTACTTTGATCAGAGCGTAAAATCTTGATAGCGACATGACGATTTAAAATAGTATCAATAGCTAAAAATACATCAGCCATACCACCTTGGCCAATATGCTGTACAACTTCATAACGATTAGCGACTACATTCTTTTTGTTCATAGTGTGTAGCCTCCGCCAAAGTCTAATAAGATGACTGTTGTATTATCAAAACCACCAGCTTCTAAAGCTAGCTTAATTAACTTACGAGCACGTAAGGAAGGATCTTTATGTGGATCAATCACAACGCGTAACACCGTCTTTTCAGGTACGTATCCATGCAAGCCATCACTGCATAAAAGAATGCCATCCATCTTTTCAATATGATGTGTAATATCACACTTTACATCTTCCCAAACACCTAGAGCATTGGTTAACACGTTACGACGTGGGAAAGTTTTGGCTTCCTCAGGTGTAATCTCATGATGCATTAACATGTCATTAACTAAAGTATGATCAACCGTCAACTGTTGCATCTTACCTGTATGCCACCAAGCATATGCACGAGAATCTCCAATATTTACAATAAAGATACCAATATGCGTAATCAAAGCAGCACATAGTGTTGTACCCATACCCTTTAAATCAACATGTTGCTTACCGTAATCAAAGATTGCGGAATTGCAGATTTTCACTTCACGATTCAACCATTGTTTCACTTCATCCACATTTTGAAATTGTTCTGTTTCAGAGAATACACGCGAAAAATGGGCTACTGCCATTCTACTGGCAATATCCCCACCTAAATTTCCGCCAATACCATCTGCAACAATCGCAAATACTTCACCCGCTACATTTGTCGCAATGACATAACTATCTTGGTTACTTTTACGCACCAATCCTTTATCTGTTATTCCATAGTATTTCATGTTTAAAGTTTACCCTTTTCATGTTTTGCGCGAAGCTGACCACAGGCCGCATCAATATCATCGCCATGTTTAGAACGCAAGGTAGCTTTTACACCATGTTTCATGAGCACATCATAGAAATGTAATGCAACTTTCTCATTTGTAGAAACATACCCATTTTCATCGACCTGATTGTATGGAATCAGGTTTACATATGCATTCATACCACGAATCAAATTTGCTAACTGTATCGCATGTGCATCTGTATCATTCACACCATGTAATAAGATGTATTCAAATGTAATACGACGATTATTTCCTTCACTATATTCATGCAATGCGTCCATCAAGACATCCAAAGGATATACTTGATCAATAGGCATGAGTTTACGACGCAATTCATCATTTGGTGCATGCAAAGAGATTGCCAAGTTATATTGATAATGGCCCTTAGCAAAATCCTTAATACGTGGAACGATACCACATGTGCTAATTGTGATATGTCTTGCGCCAATTGCTAGACCTAAGTCACTATTAATGATTTCACAGAAACGCATCACATTATCATAGTTATCAAATGGTTCACCTGTACCCATGATAACAACGTTATCAACACGTTTACCAATTTTATCTAATTCCTTTTGAACAAACATAACTTGCCCAACAATTTCGCCAGCTGTTAAATCACGCTGTTTCTTTAATAAGCCAGAAGCGCAAAAAGTACAGCCCATATTACAACCAAGCTGACTTGTTACACATAAACTTTCCCCAAAATGGAAATGCATCAATACTGTTTCAACGGAGGAACCATCCGCTAACTGGAAAAGATATTTGGTAGTTCCATCACGCGCAACCTGACGTGTAATTTCCTTTACAGGTTCAATTGAATATTCCTGTGCAAGCTCTTCTAATAGACTCGCAGGCATATCAGTCATCTCTTGGAATGAACCCACACGCTTACGATAAAGCCATTGGAATAATTGCTTTGCACGATAAGATTTTTGTCCCTTTTCGGCGAGCATTTCTGTCGCCATCTTCATATTTAAATCATATATACTTTGCATAGTTAATATATTACCACAATCACACTAATTTCTCGATATGTTATCCAATGTTTCAAACGCAACTAAACCTATTGGTTACGCTTTAATTTTGCGTAATAGAAACCATCCGCATCATCTGCCATTGGAAATAATGTTTCTTCTTCTAGCAAAACATAGTTCGTATGTTTTACTAAGAACTTTTTAATCTGCTGTTCATTTTCCTTACGATTTAATGTACAAGTACTATAAACAAGAATTCCACCAACACGTAAATACTCCGCATTTGCATCCAGAATTGCTTCTTGTGTACGCACAAGTTCATCGATAGAGGTCGGCTCAAGATGCCAACGAATCTCTGGCTTGTGGGATAAATCCCCTAGACCAGAACAAGGTGCATCAATCAAAATACGGTCAAAACTCTCTTTTGGAAATTTCCCTGTGATTGTTGCGTCATTCTGTTTTGCACAAACAATAGATACTCCTGTACGATTCATTAATTCATCAATCAAATTACAACGAGCTTCATACAAATCTGTAGCAACTATCTTACCTTGATTCTTCATCAAGCAAGCAATCTGTTGCGTTTTAGTACCTGGTGCTGCACAGGCATCTAACACCTGCATACCAGGTAAAACATCCAGTTTACGTACTACTTTTTGTGAGTGTCGATCTTGAATTAAAACCATTCCC
The DNA here is from genome assembly GCA_938041275.1 of uncultured Solobacterium sp. Lineage (GTDB taxonomy): Bacteria > Bacillota_I > Bacilli_A > Erysipelotrichales > Erysipelotrichaceae > Bulleidia. The sequence continues at coordinate 3,072 of CALISH010000062.1, read as the reverse complement.
TTTAAAAACAGTTCAGTCCTTTGTAAAACACCTGCATAAAAGAAACAATCATCCTCTAACATACGTACATCCGGTATTTGAGCAATATCAGTTTTCTTACACTTCAATGTATTCACTCTACCATAGACAAGAGATGGTTCCTGATTATGTAAAGCCATCTCCTTCATTGTTTCAAAACCATAGTGAGCTTTCCATAACTGCAAAATCCAAAGTGGATGAGAAGTTAATACCGCAAGTTCTTCAATCGTATTTCCTTCAGGCTTTTTTAGACCCTGTGCCTGTACCTTGCGAAGAACAGCATTTACAAACTCTTTCTCCGATTTACCGGCAAGCTCTACTGCCTCAAAAATGACGGCATAGGAAGGTATACTATCCAAAAATAATAACTGATACACACTCATATTAAGTAATGCGGCAACTCTTGGCTTAACATGCTTGGTAAATGGACGCCATTGTTCTTCTAATAGTGTTTTATTACGTATCGTTCCATATATGATCTCACTTGCAAGGCCCATCTCCTCTTTCGAGATATTTGCCCTTCTTAAAAGTAAAGATGCAAAACCATTTTGACGAAATACACGCTCTAATATATTTAATACTTCCGCTCTTACACTCATAGGAACTCCTTAATTCAAATAGACTTTATCAAACGACCTCTTATATGGCAATAGAAAAAGATGCCAATTCAGCATCTTCATTTCCAACCTTATTTGGATTCTGTTGTTTCCTTAACGTAAGAACCTTCATGGTGTGGGCGAACGTATTCACCTGCAGCATTCTTTACGAGTGTAGGTACATTTAACTTGTAATGTGTTCTTCTCTTGTTCTTTCTCGTCTTGGAATTTCTTCTCTGTTGTACAGCCATTGTCTAGCACCTCCTACTATTCATTTTTGAATTGCTTCAGTCCTGCCAGACGCGGATCCAATTGATCTTTCCGGCTTTCCTGATACTCAGCTTCTGTAAATATCTGCCAGCCATCGCCATGCGGATATTCACCCTCTATTGCTTCAGTCACTTGAAGTGGTACCTCCAGCAGGATAGCATCTATCACTGCAGGCATCAGATCAACGACTTCACTGGTAACGAGGCGTACCCCATCTTCATCAGTTTCTTCAAAGACATATGTTTCTTGACTTTCGACATCTAGAGGAACTTCAATCGGTTCATTTGTAATAGCATCAGGACAAATCATTGTACCTGTAATATGCATATCAACATAGAAGCGATCATCCTCATCATCGATATAACCGTGACCTTCAACATGAACATCTTCAACAGATAAGATACCGGTGTCATTTTTCAGTTCATCGTTCCCTATTACTACATCTTCGTCAAAATCTACATTCTGCAAATCACGCAGCAACTCTGTTTTTGTCCACTTCACGGCAGTCTCCTCGCTCGTTAACGCTTATAAATTATAACAAACCGCACTTCAAAGTCAATCAAATATCCCCCGAAAAACGCTTCCAAAAGCGAAAAAATGATGGAAGGTACCCTCTTAGCCTTTTCTTTCTGAAAATATTTGTTTCAAATTTTATTGATGCTGGTTAATAAATTTAATCATCTCTTCGATTACAAGATGATTCTCCTTTTCATTGAAAATCTCATGACGCATTTTCGGGAATGTGATATTTTCGATATTTGCATATCCATTCTTCTGTAATGTCGAAATACTATCCACTAATCCTAACGTTCCACCCGTACATGGATCATCTTCACCACTGATAAATAGAATTGGTAGAGATGGATTCTTTGCGGTAAATGGATGATGTAAGTGTGAAACCATTGTAAATAAGTCACGGTTACCCGCATCTGTAAATGGTACGCCACATAATTCATCATTCAAGAATTTCTTTACGTTTTCTTCGTTATAGGACAACCAATCAACTGGTGTCTTTGCGTTCTTGACAGCCTTACTAAAGGAGCCAACACTCAGTGCTGTTAAGAGTTTTGTCTTTGCCTTAGGACCTTTCATCTTGACTAGTAACTGCGCAAGTTTCTTACCAAATCCAGCTGCAGGTTGATAATTTGGTGCACCACAAAGAATCACACCAGTAAAGTTATCATTACGTTCAAGATATAAACGAACAATGATAGAACCCATCGAATGTCCAAATAAGAAGTGTGGTACATCTGGATATTCTGCATGTAACTTCTTTACCATCGTATCTACAGATTGAATCAAAACTTCATCACCATTTTGATCCGCAAAGTAGCCTAATTCATCTTTAAACGCTTCACCATGACCTGGCAAGTCATAAATCAGTACTGCTACACCCCGCTTCGATAATTCTCTTGCAAAGGAAATATAACGAGCATGATGTTCTTGCATACCATGTACACAAACTAGTGTTGCCTTCACTTCTGTTTCGGGTTTAATGATTTTATAAATTAACTCTGTCATAAAGAAATATCCTTTCTTGTTTGATTGATTTCATTGTATCATATCAACTGTAAAGGAATTTTGAGAAATGAAAGTATGTGGAATCATAGCGGAGTATAATCCATTCCATAATGGACATCGCTATCAAATCGAACAAGCGAGAAAACTGAGTGGTTGTGATATGGTTATCGCTGTTATGTCTGGTAATTTTGTACAACGTGGAGAACCTGCAATCATCGATAAATGGAAACGTGCTAAGGCAGCCATTGAAAATGGTGTAGACCTAGTGATTGAATTACCTTATTTCTACGCAACTCAAAGTGCATCTAAGTTTGCGTATGGTGCGGTGGAACTTTTAAAGATTGCCAAAGTTGACTATATCTCCTTTGGTAGTGAGTGTGCAAATTTAGAAAACTTGCAAGAGATTGCGGATACATCTCTTAATCCGGATAACTTAAGAGAAAGTATGCAGACGGGGATGTCTTTCCCTCGCGCATATAGTCTTTTAACAGGTTCTATGGAACCAAATGATATTCTAGCTGTTTCTTATTTAAAATGTTTAAAAGGCTCTAATATTCAACCGGTTATCGTGCAACGTACAAGCGGTTATCTGAGTCCAGAAATTTCTGAAAACGCAAGCGCTCTAGCTATTCGTAAAGCACTTAAGAATAACGATAGCCTAACAAGC
>CALISH010000061.1 GCA_938041275.1 uncultured Solobacterium sp. | reverse complement strand
GCACTTCTTGGTAGTGGTCTGTTAGTGATAACAGACCTTTTAATTTTAGAATCTTCTCACTGATGATTCTTCCTAGTCCACCTTTGGCACTGATAAGACCTCCCAGAGTAAGACATACATCTTTCCTGTCATCTACCCGCCTCAATTGAGATTCGTGACCCTCAGGCCAGCAGTTTGCCTAGCTCTTCCTTCAGATTCCACCTCACGATGGACACCTTTGAATTCGGCTCAACCTTGGGAACTACACCCCTTGGTTGGAGGTACCTTTCAAACTCCTAGATATATGCCATGTCTGGCACGCCAAAAAAGAGAACAACACACTTGTTGTTCTCCAAAATTGAGCAATTCTTACTTAGCCATTGCTGCTACTTCGGCAGCAAAGTCATCCTGCTTCTTTTCAATACCTTCACCTACGATGTACTTAACGAATTTAACAACTTCAGCATTATTTTCCTTTAAATACTGACCGCACTTGAGGTTTGTGTCTAAGAAGTATTCCTGGTCAACTAAGCACATATCTTGTAATGACTTAGATACACGACCTTCAATGATTCCAGCCTTAACCTTTTCAGGCTTGTTTGCAAGGCTTGGATCATTTGCCATAATTCCTTCTTGAACTTCGCGTTCATGAGCTACTACATCCTGTGGCATTTCATTACGTGATACATATGTTGGGTTCATAGAAGCAACTTGCATTGCCATATTCTTAGCAACTTGAGCATCTGCTGTACCCTTAACAACTGTAACAGCAACAATACGTCCACCCTGGTGTGTATAAGAACCAAATAATTCATCATCGCTCTTTTCAACGATTTCAAATCTTCTTAATGTAATCTTTTCACCGATAACAGCAACTGCACCAATGAATGAATCATTCAATGTGCCTTCTGCTGTAGGAAGAGCTAACGCTTCTTCAACAGTCTTAGCGTTAGAGTTGAAAATTGCCTTAGCAGCTTCATCTAAGAGAGCTAAGAAACGATCATTCTTAGCAACGAAGTCTGTTTCAGAGTTAACTTCTAATACAACAGCCTTGTTACCTTCAATTAAGATCTTAGCTAAGCCTTCAGCAGCAATTCTACCTTCCTTCTTAGCAGCCTTAGCAATACCCTTTTCACGAAGCCAGTCAATAGCCTTCTTTGTATCGCCTTCACATTCTGTAAGAGCCTTCTTACAGTCCATCATTCCTGCGCCTGTTAATTCACGCAATTCTTTTACTTGAGCAGCTGTGATTGCCATTTTTACTTAGCCTCCTCAGTAGCTGGTGCTGTTGTAGCTTCTGCTTCAGCAGCCAGACGTGTTGTCTGACGGTTTCCGTTTACGTCTCTACGGAATACACGGCGCTCGCCATTGTAGTTTCCACGACGTTGAGCCATCTGAGCACGACGTTCTTCGAACTTCTGTCTTCTCTTGCGTTCATATTCAGCAGCCTGCTGTTCAACGTTGATGATTACATCCTTCATTGTGATGTCTTCGGCTGTCTCATCTTCTTGGTGAGCAACTTCTAATACACCACCCTTAGCTTCTAAGATAGCGTCAGCAATTACACTTACCATTAACTTGATAGAACGTACTGCATCGTCATTTGAAGGAATTGGAAAGTCTACTAAATCTGGATCAGCATTTGTATCGATTAAAGCGAATACAGGGATGTTTAACTTACGTGCTTCAGCTACTGCGTTGTGCTCTTCTAATGGGTCTACAACGAAGATTGCATCTGGCAACTTCTTCATTCCCTTAATACCGCCAAGGAAGTTTTCAAGTCTTTCCTTCTTCTGTAAGAGAACTGCTTGTTCCTTCTTTGTGTAAACTGCTAACTGTCCATTTGCTTCCATTTCTTCAATCTCTAATAACTTCTTAATTGACTTCTGGATTGTACGGAAGTTTGTCATTGTTCCACCTAACCATCTCTGGTTGATGTAGAAGCTTCCACTTCTTAATGCTTCTTCAAGAATTGTTGCCTGAGCTTGCTTCTTAGTTCCTACGAATAAGATCTTTCCGCCATCTTCAGCAATCTTCTTTAAAGCGTTATAGGCTACTTCTAATTTAGCCTGTGTCTTTGCTAAGTCGATGATGTATACACCGTTCTTAGCTGTGTAGATGAACTGCTTCATCTTTGGGTTCCACTTGCGTGTCTGGTGACCAAAGTGTACGCCGTTCTCTAACATTTTCCTCATTGAAACAACAGTCATATTTTCTATTTACCTACCTTTCCGTTGTTTTCCACCACAGTTTCGAACACCATCAACATACGGCATGTTCCTAGCGAACCCATATGCACGGGATAATGAATTCACTGTGTGAGAAGTACATCTTCCTTTTGCATAACAAAAGTACAAAAGATGCCATTCATGATATTAGCATAAAACCCTATGGAAGTATAGGGTTTTATACAATTTTTCTATCATAAACAGCATCCCTGCTTATCCCTCAATTATTCTCTAACATAATAGTCTTATCTTTCAAGTTTGCAATTCTATTTGCATAGCGTTGTAGATTTTTATTATGTGAAATAATTAATACTATTTTATTTTTGAGTAATGGTAAAATTTCATCAAAAGCCTTCGTCTCTGTATCAGTGTCCATCGAGCTTGTTACTTCATCCAAGATAATAACATCTACATCTTTGCAATTAGCAATCAATCTTCCTAATACAATTTTCTGCTTATCACCACCTGATAGATTTGTTCCATCAGACGTAAGCTTGAGATTTTCTTTTCCAACAAATTTATCAAAAAATGACATTTTTTCGTACTCTTGATTTGCATCACCATTTAATTCAATATTATCTTTTACTGTCCCATTAAATATTGAATTCATTTGCGATATATATGCTACTCTCTTTCGCAGTGAAGATAAGAGAATTTTCTTTTGCTCAATTCCATTGAAGAAAATATTGTCCGCATCCACAAAACCCATTAATGATTTTACAAAGCTTGATTTTCCAGTTCCAGTTTCTCCAGAAATAAATACAATATCTCCTTGGTTGACTGTCATGTTTATATTTTGGATTAAGATATTCTTTTTGTATTGAATCGTAGTGCCCTTAAAATCAATGTTTTTAATATGATCAATTTCATCTCCACCCATTCTCTCCAAATTGTTTTCAATATCATTTGCCAAGAATTCAAAAGAAGCATTCACATCTTTCATATTTACATTTAATGACACCAAATCATTAAATGCCTCAAAACAAATAACAATAATCATGATATCAAATAGAAACATGGACATATCTATACTGTTGTTTGCAAGTAAGATTGCTAATACCAAGTACATAACATACTGAAGATTTGCGATGATACTATTTAAAACATAACAGAAATTTCCTGCATATGTATTGATATCTGTTGTTTCACGATGAATATCATGTACATTTTGATTTAGGATGCTTTGTATTTTGCTCGAACCACCAAATTGTTTAATAAATTCAACATTATTAAAAATAGAAATATTATCCGCAAAGCGTGAAGCACACACATCTTGAAGTCTCTTACTTTTCTTAGAAAGCTGAATATTTAAAACCTTATAGCCGTAATACTGAATTACTAGCAATAATCCCAGTATTCCAATTAACAACAAACTATCTTTACCAATCAATACCAAGCATAAAATAATCGTTAAAATTGTTTTAATATAACTTGGAATTGTCGTAAGGATAAAATCCGCAAACTGATATACTGCTGTACCGATTCTCTCAATATAGTATGCGGCACCTTTTTCATTGTATTTTTGGCATACTACCATTGATAATTCATTGAAAATTTCCATGTTGATATTCTGCTTATATTTTACAATCGCACTTTTCGTAATTTGAATGATTAGTAGATTAATTAGCAGTGTAACAACGATAATCAAAAAAATGATCAGATATTTTTTGATTTCTAAATCACCATCAATTACCTTCGAAACTGTAATCGGTAATACGAATGCTAATAAAGCTTGAATAATAACAAGAATTGTAATTGCGCCAACATATCTACCATTATCCTTAATTAGCCGAAATACATTTTTCAATTTCATAAAAATGTCCCCCCTAAACGCTATTCAAAATTGGTTATATCGATCAACCCTTCTTTATAAAAGATTTTAGTACCAAATCTTATATATATTTCCCAATATTATTTTTGAAAATATTAAATTATTTACTTAACATTTGAAAATATTTTCATTATTGCCGATATATCTTGAAGGTTATTTGAAATTCTTAAGAATAGTGCGACCATACAATTTATTAAAAAAAGATGACTATACCTAAATACTAATATCAGTATTCTATAGCCATCTTTATCGAAATCACAATTTATTCTTACAACAAACTCTTCGCTAGTTTTACGGCAATATCGAAATATAGGAATCTTGTATCTCTTTCATTATCCCCAAGGATACGTGGTGCCCATTCTAACTTACTTAAATCATCTGCAGTATAGAGGAATTGGTATAACTCATATCCTCTAAAATTTGTTACTGCTTGCAAGGCTGCACATTCCATTTCCACACAGATACAGCCTTCTTCGACGCGTTTGTTTTTCTGATTCACTGTCTCACGATAGAAACAATCTGTTGTCCATGTTTTACCAAAGACGTATTCAACACCTAGTTCATCGAATAGTTTGGCAATTACATTCGCATTCTTCACACTAATATAATCGCTTGCTGAAGCGTAGTGATAACTGACACCTTCATCACGATATGCGTGCGTTGGAATAATACAATCTCCTTCTGGAATTTGTACCAGTGCACCACATGAGCCAAAGATAATAAACTTCTTTACACCGAAGATAACTGAAATTTCTTCAATTAATCCACTGGCACCGACTGCACCCACCTCATTTTGATAGATACCGATGGATGTGTCTTTATAGCGGTATACCGCATGTTTACCACTGGCGGAACCCGGTGCTTTTTCCATTGGCAGTTCTGTTAAAACTCCAGAAGAGATGAGTTCGTTCATCACCTTGTGAGAGAAGATACCGATACATACATCTAAAGTTACTGAATTTCGTGGATATAGTCTTTCTGGCGAAATAAATACATCACTGTTATCAAATGAATCTGTAATCATATTTACCTCTTTCTTATTTCGCACTCTTGGAGTGTGGGTGTGCTTCATCCACGACTTTACGGAGTCGATCTTGTGTAACGTGGGTATAGATTTGCGTCGTACCAAGATTTTCATGTCCCAGTAATTCTTGTACGATACGTAAATCCGCACCATTATCTAGCATATGTGTCGCAAAGCTATGACGTATCATATGGGGATGGATATGAATTGGAAGATTTGCGTCTTCCCCTGCTTTTTCACAGATGAGCTGAATACTTCTAGCAGAAATAGGTCTACCATTTTGATTCACAAAGAGAATATCGTGTTCCTGAGTCTTCTCCATGAATGTCCCTCTTGCATTATTCATATAGTATTGGATGAGCTGTTTACATCTTGGATAGAATGGAACCATTCTTTCTTTACTCTCTTTACCAAGTACTGTTAAGAAGCCTTCTACTAGATTGATGGATGATATTTTTAAACCCGCACATTCACTGACACGTAAACCACATGCATACATGACTTCGATAATACAGCGATTGCGTATTTGTACAGGATTGTGTAAATCAAATTGATTTAACATCGTTTCCATTTGGTCAAATGTTAAAAATTCAGGCAGCTTACGACGAATAGAGCCACCCTTAAAGATACGTACTGGATTGGCTTTGATTCCCTCAAAGCGATTTAAATAACGATAAAAGGATTTTAGAGAAGAGAGATTACGAGCGTAACTACTATTGGAAAGTGGCTTGCCACCAATCTCACCATCACGCAATTGCGTGATGTAATCACTGACATCTGTTTTTGTGACATGTTCAAAAGAATCGATGCGATGTTCGCGGAGATATTCTAGAAATCTCTCTACATCACGACGATATGCGTTTTCTGTATCTTTTGATCCCGTGCGAACACGTGCAATCTGTCGCAAGAACCGATCCAATGATTTCTCAAAGTTCATCCTTTTCTTTTAACTCCTGAATGATTTTTAAAGCTTGTGGAGCGTAGGCAGCTTTACGGTCTTTCTTCTTCACTTCACCTTCTAAGTGCATAATACCAAAGTTTGCGTTCATTGGTTGGAAGTGATTTGGATCTGCATGCGTAATATAATGTGCCATTGCGCCCATCATTGTATTTACACCAAGTACTACTGGCTCTTCACCCTTTAGTACATGGGCCATATTAATACCTGCTAGCATTCCTGATGCGGCGGATTCTACATATCCTTCTACACCTGTCATTTGTCCTGCAAAGAACAAGTCATCTCTATCTTTAAACTGATATGTTTCGCGTAGATAGATTGGTGAACAAATATATGTATTTCGATGCATGACACCATAGCGAACGATTTCGGCATTCTCAAGTCCTGGTATCATCTGAATAATACGTTTCTGTTCTCCCCACTTGAGGTGTGTTTGAAAACCAACGATATTGTACAAGGATGCTTGTGCGTTATCTTGGCGTAACTGTACAACTGCATAAGGACGTTTCTTGCCTTCTTGTTCAAGTCCTACTGGTTTCATTGGACCAAAGAGTAAAGTATCTCTTCCACGTTTTGCCATGACTTCAAATGGCATACATCCCTCAAAGAATACTTCCTTTTCAAAGGCATGTACTTCCGCTGTTTCTGCTTTGATTAGTTCCATGTAGAACGCATCAAACTCTTCGCGTGTCATAGGACAATTAATATAATCTGCTTCGCCTTTATCGTACCGCGACTTCTTATAGGCCTTGCTAAAATCAATGGATTCTGCAGTTACGATTGGTGCGGCCGCATCATAGAAATAACAATAGCGATCATCAATCAAAGTACCGATAGCCTTCATCATACCTTCAGAACTTAATGGCCCTGTTGCGATAATCGTTGGTCCCTCCGGAATCTTTGTTACTTCTTCCGCAATCACTTCAATATTGGGATGATTGCGTACCGTCTCTGTGACTGCCTTAGCAAACTTTTCACGGTCTACTGCTAAAGCACTGCCTGCCGGCACCTTATTGTTATCGGCTACTTGCATGATCAATGAGCCAATCTGACGCATTTCTTCTTTCAAAACACCGACCGCATTTGTGAGTGCGTCAGAGCGTAATGAATTGGAACATACCAGCTCCGCAAAGTCATCACTATGATGCGCTGGTGAATGCTTCACTGGTTTCATCTCATAAAGACGAACATGAAATCCTCTTTTGGCTAATTGATATGCGGCTTCACATCCTGCTAAGCCTGCACCGATTACTGATACATCCATTGGCTATTCCTCGTTTTTCTTTGTACGTTTTGTTGTTGTCTTTTTGGCAGTTGTTTTTTTAGTAGCTGCCTTCTTTGTTGTCTTCTTAGCCGATGTCTTCTTTGTTGTCTTTGTTGTCTTTGTTTCCTTTTCTGCCTTGGCCTTATCCTTCTTGGAGACAATACGTTCTCCTTCTAGATTTTCCATGTAATGACACTTCGGGAAGTTTGAACAACCTAAGAAATATGTTCCATAACGACTCTTACGTTTTAATAGTTCACTGCCACAATCAGGGCACATCTTTCCTGTTGGTTCTGGCTTTTCTTTTTCTGGTTTATCAATTTGTCTTGTATATCGACACGTTGGGAAGTTTGAACAAGAGATAAACTTACCAAATCTACCTGTACGATAGACAAGTTCGCCACCACAATCAGGACAAATTTCACCAACCTTTTCCAACTCTTTCTTTTCCATGTTTTCGTATGCATGTTCTAGTAATGGTTGGAAACGGTTATAGAAGTCTTTTAATGTTGTGACTTCTTCTGCTGTACCATCTGCGATTTCATCTAACGTGGATTCCATCTTGGCAGTATAGCGAACATTGATAATATCTTGGAAGAATTCATCTAGCTTCTCCGTTGTTAGAATACCCTGTTCTGTTGGTTTGAATACTTTTGTACGACTGCTTTCAGAAGCCTTCTCTAATGTTACGTAGCCTCTTGCTTGAATTGTATCGATAATCATCGCATATGTAGAAGGTCTACCGATTCCATCTTCTTCCAGTGCTTTAATTAACTTGGCTTCTGTATATCTTGCTGGTGGTTCTGTGAAGTGTTGGTTCGCTTTGAGTTCCTTTGCGGCGATTTGTTCTTGTTCTTCAAAAGATGGTAATACGACATCCTTACCAGATTCATATTCACCATATACCTTTAAGTAACCATCAAACTTCATCGTGCTTCCAGAAGCAGTAAAGTCATAGCCATTCTGACTGAGTGTTAATGTGAGTGAGTCGTACTTCGCTGCCGACATGAGTGATGATAAAGCACGCGCATAGATCAATGCATATAACTTATACTGTTCGCTTGTTAAGTGCGCCTTTAGCTTTTCTGGGGTATTGGCAAGACTTGTTGGACGAATTGCTTCGTGAGCGTCTTGAGAATTTGCATCATTACTTACATGGTATCTACCCAGATACTGTTTCCCATATTCATTTTGAATGAGTTCTCTAGCACCATTTACATATACATCTGATAAACGTGTACTATCAGTACGCATGTAAGTAATCAAACCTTCTTGACCATTTCCTACGTCTACACCTTCATATAACCGCTGTGCGATTGACATCGTACGCTTTGCGGAGAAAGAAAGTTTTGTGGAAGCTTCTTGTTGTAAAGTACTTGTAATAAATGGTGGACGTGCTTCACGCTTACGTGTTGTAGATTTGATATTAGACACAACGAAATTACCCTGACATGCATCATATGCTTTCTGGGCTTCTTCTTGTGTTTTTAATTCTGCTTTTTTTCCATTGATCTTTGCAAGGCTTGCTGAGAAATCGATCTTATCCTTGTGAAACTTCGCATCTAATGTCCAGTATTCTTCTGGAATGAATGCTTGGATTTCTTTTTCGCGTTCAACAACTAACTTCAACGCTACTGATTGTACGCGACCAGCAGACTTGGAGCGAATCTTATTATGTAATAGTTTTGATAACTTAAAGCCGATAATACGGTCTAAGATACGTCTTGTTTCTTGGGAGTGTACAAGGTCCATATCAATTGCACGTGGAGATTGGAACGCTTCTTGTACTGCATTTTTTGTAATTTCATGGAACGTAACACGATCGATTGCTTCTTCAGCTAGTCCTAACTCTTGGGCTAGATGCCAACTAATAGCTTCCCCTTCACGGTCTGGGTCGGTTGCTAGATATACACGCTTTGCTTTGGCAGCTTCTTCGCGTAGTTCTTTTACTGTTTCTTTTTTATCCTTTGATATCTCATAGGTTGGTGCAAAATCATTTTCAACATCAACACCAAGACCCTCTTTTCCTCTAGTCGCTAGATCTCGAATATGTCCCTTACTTGAAACAACAGTATAGTCTTTTCCTAAGTACTTTCCAATCGTCTTTGACTTTGATGGTGACTCCACAATCACTAAGTTTTTCATGTTAGTTCCTCCTTGTGCAAAATTCTTTTCCAAGAATAGCCGAAAAATTCTGATTTTTCAATCATCTTTTTTCGGAATCATCTCTTTTATCTGTATCGTATCGTATAAAATCTGTGCTCCATCCGCAATTAATTTGTTACAACCCATCCCCTGTTCACTGCGATATAGATGAGGAAATACATAGATATCCTTATCTAATGCGATGGCTTCATTTACAGTGCACATCGTACCTGAACGTATCTTTGCCGCAATCACAATCACACTTTCTCCAAGCGCCGCTAAAATGCGATTACGCCATGGGAAGTGATGCTTGCGTACACCTGTACCAGATGGATATTCACTTAATATTAAATCTGTCTTTTGTAACTGTTGATAGAGATGCTCGTTTTCATATGGATAGTGAATATCTAAGCCGCTACCGATAACCGCAATCGTATGACCACCTTGAATTGCCATGGTATGTACATAACCATCAACCCCTTTGGCAAGTCCAGAAACTAACACAAAACGTTCTTTTAAGTTCATTACGCTTTCTTCAACTAACCACTTTGCATAATCAGTCATTTGTCGACTGCCGATGATCGTTAACATTGGCTTACGCAATAATGAAATATCTCCACTATAAAATAATACCCATGGAGGAAAGCGTAATTTTCGTAAACTATCGGGATACTCACTGTCGTAAATTGTAATATACGAGTCTTTGATTGGAATGTCAATTACTTGTACATCATCTTGTAAAGCTTTCGCAATCGTATCCCAATCTCCTTGGTACATTACTGATAGTGTAGCTAATTTTTTTCTTTTGTCCATATAAAAACTCTCCTACCTATTTATAGAAGAGTTTCTTGTTTATTCCCTAGAACAATTTCATCTTCATGTATTCTTCCCGTACAGGACCAAAACTCTTACGATGAATCTTGGTTACCCCATAGATATGTAAGGCTTCCATATGTTGCTTGGTTGGATAACCTTTATGCTTGGCAAAGCCATACTCTGGATATTCTTTATCGTATTCCAACATCACACGATCTCTTGTAACTTTCGCAAGGATACTTGCAGCTGCGATAGAGATGGATTTTTGATCACCCTTTACAAGTGGGATGATTTCTTTTCCCTCAATTATTAATGGCATCGCATCTGTTAATACGATTTCTGCGTCAGAATGGATGGCGATTTGTTCCATTGCGAGCTGATCTGCACGATAGATATTGTACTTATCAATATCTTCTGGTGATACCTGAATGATTTCAAACCATAGTGCATCCTCTTGAATCTGTTCAAATAGTGCATTACGCTTCTTTTCGCTGATAGATTTGGAATCATAGATATCTGGGTTTTCATATCCTATTGGAAAGACAACACCCGCAACTGTTAATGGTCCAGCTAGCGGTCCACGTCCTGCTTCATCAATACCGACAATCAATTTCTCAAGTAGCCAATATTGATGTTCATATTCATTCGGACAGATTTTTTGGTTCTTCATCAACTCTCTCCAATGTTAATCTACCCAATTTCCCATGGCGTAGTTCTGTTAAGAATAACTCCGCAGCACGCTTTACATCTAATTCACTATCTGCTTTGAGTAAGTTTCTCTTTTTCGCAATCGCCTTTAACATGCCATTTGGATTGACTTCACCACTATCATAGATTTCTTCCAATAGATTTGGATAAAGATCTTGAATATAGTGAATGGCATCCATAGCTACCATTTTACGGTCTAAGATATCATCATTGATAGAACCGAGTGCCGCAAGTAAGGAACCTGTCTTTTCATCATCAAACTTTGGCCATAGTACACCTGGTGTATCTAATAAATCTAAGTTTGAATCTGCGTGTAACCAAGTTAAGGAACGTGTTACACCTGGCTTATCTGCTGCCTTTAATGAGTTCTTACCGTTAATACGGTTGATCATCGTCGACTTACCAACGTTAGGGATACCACAAGCCATCGCACGAACTGCACGTGGGCGTATTCCTCTTGCAATCTGTTTCTGACGCTTTTCTTCCATGAGCTTGATTGCTTCACGGATAATCTTTTTACCACACTGTGAATCTCTCATTAAATCTAAAGCTAGACATGCATTCTCACCTTGACTTAGATATTCTACCCATTTCTTGGTTTGAACTGGATCTGCCATATCAATCTTTGATAAAACGATTAAACGAGGTTTGCCCTGTGCCATCTGCTTTAACATTGGATTGATAGATGCCTCAGGAATTCTAGCATCCCGTAGCTCTATCAACATATCAACCGACTTCAAGCGCTCCGTCATTTCACGACGGGCTTTTTCCATATGTCCCGGATACCACTGAATCTTTACCATGTGTATACTCCAAATGCCTTAAATGGATAGATTATAAACACACCCTTGGATACAATATCGGACTTGTGAAATGCACCATAGTAACGTGAGTCAGAAGAATGTGGACGATTATCTCCCATACAGAAGTATTCATCCTCTCCAAGCTTCTCTGTCTTAAAATCACCGGTGAATGTTCCAGGATATGTACTTGTATAAGACGCATCTAAGAATGGCTCTTCTACTGGTTCTCCATTTATATAGAGATGGTTATTACGATATTCAACTGTCTCACCAGGCAAGCCAATGACACGCTTGATGAGATATTCTTTTTTCTCTGCTAGATAAACAATGACAATATCAAAACGCTTTAACCCTGTTAAGCGATAGCCAATTAAATCAGAAACACCAAAATATCCATCTTCTAATGTGTTATACATGGAGCTTCCTTTTACCTGAATTGGTCTAACCACAAAGTTCACAATAATTAATACCACTGCAAGAGAAATAAACACTTCTTTAAAGAACGAAAAAATCGTACTTTCTTCCTTGTTATCTTTCTTCTTTGTTTGGTTTTGTTCATTTCTAATTTTTCCCATATCTATGACAGTTGTCTCATCTGTCAATCGTTCCATAACTCTTGTTTCATCAAGCATTTCTTGATCTTTATTCATATCCGTATTCATATCATGTACCTACCATTGAGTATTATATCAAAAAAAGAGAGAATAATTTCTCTCTCTTTGTAGACTACTTACGACGATCTTCCTTGATACGAGCGTTCTTAGCAGATAATCCCTTGAGGTAGCCGAGCTTAGCTCTACGAACCTTACCGTAACGAACTACTTCAATCTTTTCAATGATTGGTGAATGAACTGGGAATGTTCTCTGTACACCTACACCGTTGGAAATCTTACGAACTGTGAATGTTGCGCCAATACCACCGTTAGAACGATCCACTACAACACCTTCATAAGCCTGAATACGTGTCTTCTGACCTTCCTTAATACGTACGTTAACCTTAACTGTGTCACCTGACTTGAAATCAGGAACATCTGTACGTAGCTGACTCTTTGTAATCTTTTCTACTAAATTCAACTTCATTTTCTTTTCTCCTCTTACGATTAATCAGCTGCTCATGAACTTAAATTATATCAGCGGAACAGTGACGCACTACATGTGCCGTTAAATGATACCATAAGCTACGATTCTTCGCAAGATTTTATTTCTTTATAGAAGTTGTATGGAAATGACACCAAACGTTATATGCCACAAAGACAATCATTGCGGCCACAACAAAGATAAATACTTCTACTAGAATAATACTATCAATCTGACTACGTAAGAGAACAGTTCCTGCATCCATAACGAAATGGAACAGTAGCGCAAGGAAGAAGTATTTCTTATGTTTAAACTTCACCGCAAACCAAACAAGTACAGATAAGGAAACTTGTGCCATCAAAGCAGAAATACGTTCTACACCACTTAATAAGAATACATAAGATGGTGTCGTAGATAGCGTCTGCATCGCTAACTGCATCTTGGCAAGTGTAGCAGAATCCAATTGACTGAGCGTTTCACCAATTGTGCCCTTGTTCATCATGATAGAAATTGTAATGTAGTTTAACATCATGAAACCTACAATCATGATTGCCTCGCATCCACCATGACCCACACCATACATAAGTGCGTTAGAATCATTCCCCATGCGATTCTTTAATACCGTACGATATGCAATCCATCTTCCACATTCTTCGAATACAGCAGCCATTAGACCACCATAGACTGCATATAAAATCTTGTTATTGCGAATTGTTTCTCCAATTGCGCTCTTAAAGATTGTTTGATTGACTGCCGCTTCTAGTGTAAATACAAACACAAACATCACTGCAATACCCACAATCATTGGAATAAACTCACCCTTCTTCTTGTGGAAATAAAGCGCTAAAAGAATTGGTAAACCAAACGCAATCACACATGAAACAATCATGCATGCAATGGTTAAATTAGGAACTGTTAAATTCATCGCTTATCCTCCGTTATCCATCCAAAGTGGACACATGCTTTATAGATTCCATCATTGACATTCAAATCCGTCACATAGTCTGCAAGTTCCTTTAATGGCGGATATGCATTTCCCATGGCGATGGAAGTCCATCTTTTATCAAACATAACTATATCATTTTTTCCATCTCCAAACACTACTACATCGCTTGAATCTGCATGTAGATACTTCAACATATCTAAAATTCCATCTTTTTTCTTATCATGCTGAAATACACAGTAGGTTTTAGTCATACGTAAATGACCAATCACATCTACCCATGGATTTTCCTGTTCATACGCATCATCAAATGCGAGATATACCTTAAGGATATTTTTCTCTTTTGTGTAATCTAAACTTGGATCATAGATGTAGGTTGTAAGTTCCTTTCGTAGACCTGCTTGTTCAAGGAAGCGATAGTCACGCATGTATACTTTATCACTATCATCTAGCATCAAAAGCCAGCCAATATTCTCTTTGTCCGCATATTTTAATAGTTCCTGTACTTTTTCAAATGGAAGTGGTTCATTTTTTATAATTTGATGTTGATACTCCAAGCAACCACCACCTGCACATACGATATTATGAATACCTATCTGATTTGTAAACGAAACTGTCTTGTAGTGTGCTCTACCAGTTGCGATAGATACGAAATGACCATTCTTTTCTAATTGATGTAGTGCAGCTTTGGCACTTGGTACAATGCGATGTGTTGCATCATCTGTTAGTGTGCCATCGATATCAAAGAAGAAATATTTCTTTTGATTATTCATACTTCACCCACTCGCTTTGAATTTGCTTGCCGTCCTTAGAAATGACATTAACACCACTTATGATATCGACCTTTGTACATAGCCAAAAGTCATCTTCTGGAAATTGTGGTTTGTTTGGATCAAAGAACTTGGCACCTTCTTGTTGTTTTAGAAGGTCAACTCGCTCTTGTAGGTCATCGAGAGTACGATTTTCTAACAGAGCCTTTAAATAATCTGCACATAAGGCATCCTCTTCCGTCTCAATCTTTCCTTCCCATCCCATCGGTACAATTGATACGACCTCTGGATTTTGTTCAAGAATGTATTTTGCAGTTGCCTTCGCATTAACAAGGGCTCCTGTTACAATCTGGCTTGCACTCACTGCAGAAGCTAATCCTAATACACCTGCACTGGTCGTATGAATTAATGTCTTTCCACTTAAGTCAACTCCTACAAACTCGCTTGGTGAATTACCATAGTCAAAACCCTCAACCTTAATACCCTTTCTTTCACCAACAAGGATGTAAGATGGATTCTCTTTCTTGAGTGCTAATGCGTCTTCTACTGTCTTAACAGGTATTACTTTCTTTGCGCCACTTGTGTACATATACGCTTCTAAACTAAATGCGCGAAATACATCAATGATGACAGTTAAGCCCGTAGCTTTCTGTGCTCCTGTCACAAGTGGTAAGATTTGAATTTTCATATTCTTAATTTCCTCCAATCCTTTTAGCTGATGCTTGCGAAATATAGTTATCAAGGATATTATATTGAATAAAGGAGATGGCCAAATGAACGAACAAAAGCTCATTTACCCATTTGATTACCTACATCATCGCGTAGCGACAGTTGCCTTATATGGCACCAACAACCCATTGGTCGTTGTCGGCAACCTTGTTCTACGTACTTATTATACAGATGATACGAAGAAAAATGTTGATATTGATCACACTTCAGAGTACGTAATGGATGCGGTATTTTACGAAACAAATAAAGTCATTCGAGAGTCTTTAGACGATCCATATAACGGTAAACGTGAACTTGTTGAAGTGCCAATGCCACAGCTTGGTCAAGGATATTGTGTCATTTATAATGAAGCTGAAATTCCATCTCAACGACATGACGATTTTATAACAATTCTCGGTCATCTGGAAGATGATCCTCATGGTGTTGCGATTATCATGAAGCGTTTAGAAGATGGTTCTTTAACTTGGCTCGGTGAAAAAGAAGCCAGAAAATTAGCCGCAAAAATGCGATAAGGTCCTATAATCAGGACCTTATTTTTATTCAAATTCTTCTTTTAATGCAGGATTCTTTTCAAATGCATGTGCTACATAAGAACATTCAGGCACAATCTTTACCTTCTTTTCTCTTGCGTGTTCTAATACGCAATCTAAAAGCTTACCAGCAATGCCCTGTCCCTTCATGGATGGATCAACAACCGTGTGGTTTAATACCCACTTTCCATCCTTTTCATAATACTCGCAAAGACCCACTTCTTTGCCTTCGTCGTTATAGGCTTTTGCACCATTTTCTTCAAAACGAATTTCCATAAAGTTCTCCTATTCTTGTCTTATTATACTCAATTTACAAGAAATACTGGAATAGATGTTGTGACATGCTTCTGCGGTGTGAAACGGAAGTATGCTTTTTGCTTGGCTTTGTTACAAAGCTTGAGAGCATACGCAGTCACTGCTAGGGCAAAACGACAATACCAAATCTGTACATCCACTTCGTTTAATCCAATCTGACTTGCAAGCATTGCCGCTTCCTTGTTGTAGTAATATCCATTCAAAAGAGCCACCCATTGTTCCGAGCTTAGATGATTGTTCTCACTGTGATATTGTTCGTAAGCAAACTCGCGTAATGCAGTATGTAATGTTTTCTGTTTCATAAAGAAATCCTCCTGGCATTATCGTAACTGTCAGGAGGATTATTGTTGTGCACATAAATACACTTTAATGAAACATTGTCAGATAGTTTAAGACAAAGATATAATGGCAAAGACTTCCTAGTAACACAAAACAGTGAAAGATCTCATGATTGCCAAATGATTGACTAGATAAAAGCTTTGGTTTCAATGCATAAATAACTGCACCTATCGTATAGGCAATTCCACCTGCCAGTAGCCACACAAATGCCTGTAACGATACTGCACTTAGTATCTGTGGTAAAAACATAATACAAAGCCAACCCATGAGCGAATACATCACTGAGGATACCCACTTAGGGCAAGTTACCCAGAATACCTTAAAGACAATTCCTGCAATTGCAATGATCCAAATCATCGTCAATAACATTTGCCCTACAGTATCCTTTAACGCTGTTAAACAGATAGGTGTATAGCTTCCAGCAATTAAAATAAAGATGGAAGAATGATCAATCTTCTTTAGAATCATATCTACTCGATTTGATACATGGAAGCTATGATAGCTTGCAGAGGCTCCATACAATAAAATCATACTTAACATAAAAATCATAAAGCTAATCATCGAAAGAAATGATGCTTGATAAGAAGCTGCTTTAATGAGTAGAATTGGCATACCAATAATCGCAGCCACCATTCCTATAAAGTGTGTTACCGCACTCCAAAAATCCTTGATACGAAATACAAATATTTCTTTTTCATGGCTGATTGTCATATCTTTATATGTCATATATCAGTACCTCCGTTCTCAAAAACTTATTATCGGTTTTTCATTAACCTATATACATATTATCGGTTATTTAAAAACCCGTCAAGAGTTATAGTAAAACGTTGACGAGTTCTTCACTTATGTATACACT
>CALISH010000060.1 GCA_938041275.1 uncultured Solobacterium sp. | reverse complement strand
TTCTAACCAGTTTGGATTAACAAAGAATGCAGAGTACTTATCAAGAGGAATCTCTTTGGCTAGTTTCTTGAGTGTGCCTGTAGTACCTGAAAAACATATTTTGATAATATATTTGTTTTCGAGATTTTCAAGATTGAAATCAATCTCGGCATGATGGAAACGGTGATATTGTATGAAATCTCGTACTTGTGAGCATAGGCGAAACAGCGTTAGTGCAATATGGTTTTTCTTTGAACCAGTTGTTAGAAAATCTTTATCTGTCGATGCCATTAAGATGACAGGATATTTTTCCGCAAGCGGTAGTAAGTTATGGATTTCTTCTTTTGTTAAAACGGGTAAGGATATATGTTCCTTCTCTTTTACAAAGTAGATATCTTGACCGTTATTGGAAACAATATAGTCATAGATATCCTTTGGAAATCCATTGAGGATACGTTCGTAATGACGACCAGTACAGATTGCGACATGTGTTCCTTTCGCCCGTAACATACGTAATGTTTCTGCAGCGTATTGCGTTAAGTGTGCAGGCCGAGCAAATAAAGTTCCATCTAAATCTGTCGCAAAGAGTTTAATATCTTTTTTTATCATAGATGTATTTTAGTTTGTTCAAAGAAGAATGGCAAGCAATCCTCTATAAATGCAAAAATCAAAAAGAATTCGAAGATGTGCTTATTCATATTTGCTATGGTATAATGAAAATTGTTATAAGTATGTGAGGAAATGAAAATGAATCAGCCATTATTCTACGGAAACTTATTAGTTACATTAGCATTCGGCGCATTTGCAGGTTTGATGTTTTATCGTTTAGCCAATACAAAGGGAAAGATTAAGTATGCTGGAAGACAATGGGATGCGACTAAAATCACTCTCATCGTAATTGTAGGTTTAACTTTAGTTTCTTTGATTGGTAATACAATTACTGTTTTTGATATCTTACGTGTTATCGTAATCATTGTTGCGATTGTTGCGTATTGGTTAGCTAAAGATGGTATTGGAGAAGAGGGTTACGTAACCAATGGTAAATTCCATGCATGGAAGGAACTCAGTGGTTATGATTATAAGGATGATAAGAAGTTCTTTAATCTATATCTAACTTCATCTTCCAAGAAAGAAAGCACAAATGTAGAACTTGTAGAGTATGAGTTCGATCAGAAAGCGGATGTACTAGCTTTCATGAAGGAAAAAGTTGGTAATAAATATAAGCGTATGAAGAAGTGATTGTAATCAAGCAATCACTTTTTTTGACAAATAAGAAAAGTAGATTATAATATATATAGTCAAAATGACTATAAGGAGAAGCCATGGAAGAAAGAAATGAACGTGGTGAAACACTAGAAGAATTCCTTGCTCGCTATGATGAGACAAAGTATCGAAGGCCGAGCAATACAGTTGATATGATTCTATTAACAGTATTAAAGGGAAAGTTAAAGGTGTTGTTAGTCAAACGTAAGGATCATCCATTTATTCATGATTGGGCAATGCCTGGTGGTTTTGTGAATTTTGATGAAGATTTGGATACCGCAATGAAACGAGAATTAGAAGAGGAGACTAATCTTTTTGATTCTACGTACTTTAGACAATTATATACATTTGGAAATGCGAACCGTGACCCACGAACACGTGTAATTACGACAGTTTATTTGTCTATGACACCGGCCGAAAATATTAAGATGACATCTGCTGGTGATGATGCGATGGATACAGGGTGGTTTACCATCCAAAAGATTACAACGACAACGGATGGTTATGAACGTAAGAGTGTGCTTATGTTAGATGAAGAAGAAAAAGGAATTCATCTACGTTATGAAATTTATGATACTGCTTGCGATAACTATGTACAGACAAGATCTAAGTTACTAGATAGTTCAAACGCAAAACTAGCAGCTGATCATATCAAGGCAATCAATATGGCAATTGATGTTGTACGTAATCGTGCAGCTTCTACAGGTATTATGTTTAATTTATTACCGAAGGAGTGTACACTACGTGAGATTCAGGAAGTCTATGAGGCTATCGTAAATCACCCGGTTGATACAGGGAACTTTCGACGGGATATTAAAAAGATGTTAGTAGCTACAGGAAATACAACGATTGTAAACGGTAGGAAGGTCGCGACCTATAGCTTTAATCCATTACTACCATTCGTAAAGGAGACATTATAATGAAAGCACTTATCGCAATTGATATTCAAAATGATTTTGTGTCAGGTTCTCTTGGCACAACAGAAGCAGAAGCAGCTCTTGCAAAGATGGTTGATGAAATCAACTCAACTAAGTATGATATGGTCTTTGCGACACAGGAT
The DNA here is from genome assembly GCA_938041275.1 of uncultured Solobacterium sp. Lineage (GTDB taxonomy): Bacteria > Bacillota_I > Bacilli_A > Erysipelotrichales > Erysipelotrichaceae > Bulleidia. The sequence continues at coordinate 16,949 of CALISH010000060.1, read as the reverse complement.
ACACATGATACAAATTATCTCAATACCTTGGAAGGTAAATACTTACCTGTTGTACACTGTATCAAAGGTACAGAGGGTTGGAAGTTTCCAAAGTGTATTGAAGAAGCACTGCATAAACGCAATGCTAAAATATTTGAGAAGGATACCTTTGGTTCACTCGATCTAGCAGTTGAACTACAGAAACTAGCTCCAGAAGAAATTGTATTAATTGGTATCTGTACAGATATTTGTGTTGTGACAAATGCATTACTATTACGTACACATTTGCCAAACACAAAGATTACAGTCTTACCACAAGCATGTGCTGCGACAACGGTAGACAAACAAAAGGAAGCGCTCGATGTAATGGCTTCTTGTCAGATTGAAATAGAAAAATGAGGAAATGATATGAACAACATTCAAGTAGAACCGTATATCCCTGATGAAGATTATGACAATCCTGCGATGGTCACAGACTTCTATGAATTCTCCATGGCAAATTCATTATTCATGCATGGATATAAAGACACCATCATGGTGTTTAACATGTTCTTTAGAGATAACCCAGATGATGGTGGATACGCAATTAGCTGTGGGCAACAGAAGTTATTACGTTTCTTAAAGAACTATCACTTTACAGACTTTGATATTCAGTGGTTATTAACCAAGGGTATGAGTCCAGAGTTCTGTGAATATCTACGTAACTATAAGTGGAAGGGTGATGTATACATGTTGCGTGAGGGTACTGTATGTTATCCTCAAGTACCGATGGTACGTATTGAATGTGACATGGTAGGTGCAGTCTTGATTGAAACGTATCTATTACAGACGATGAACTTCCATTCTCTAATTGCCACAAAGGCAACTCGTGTTACTGGTCTAAGTAATAAGACACCAAGAAATGTTATGGAATTTGGAACACGTCGTGCACAGGGTATGTCTGCAGGTAATGATGGTGCGTATGCGGCTATCTTAGGTGGTTGTATCGGTACTGCAAACTGTCTAGCAGAAATGAAGTATGGACCGGATGTGAAGGCTGTTGGTACAGTCGCACATAGCTATATTGAATTCTTCCCAACAGAGATGGATGCTTTCCGTGCATATGCGAAAACGTATCCAGAAAATGTATCATTATTACTAGACACTTACAGTATCTTTGATTCAGGCCTTCCTCATCTGATTCAACTAGATGATGAGTTGATTGCGAAATATCCAAATGATTCAAATAAGCGTGTTAAGAGTGCGCGTATTGACTCTGGTGACTTAGCTCGTGGTTATAAGCGTCTACGTCGTGCTTTAGATGAAGCGGGCAAGTCATATATCAAGCTTGTCGCATCTAATTCTTTAGATGAAAAGAAGATGGCCAACATGGAACTCTATGAACATGCGAAGTTTGACTTCTATGGTGTAGGTGAAAAACTAGTTACTTCCGCTACAGACCCTGTCTTTGGTGGTGTATATAAGCTAGTCGCTGTCAAAGAAAAGGATGGTAGTTATACACCAAAGATGAAGTGTTCTGATTCATCTAGTAAGGCAATCATTCCAGGCAAACTAATGGCTTGGCGCGTATTCGATGAAGAAGGAAAAGGACAGTGTGATATTATCTCTCTTGATACAGAAGTGATTGAAAACGGTAAGCCTGTTGAGGTTGTTAACCTTGATTCAGATGCCTTTGAAAGACGTAAGACAATTATTCCAAATCACGTAGAAAAGATTTTAATTCCACATATGTTAAATGGAGAGATTGTTCTAGATTTACCAGATATTCGTGCAAAGAAGGAATATGTAAAGGAACAACTGCAGTATCGTGTTTGGGAATCTGAATTACGTACAGAGATGCCGCATAAGCACTATGTAGACTTAACACCTGCAGTAGCTAAACTCAGAGAGGAGTTATATGAGAAACTCCATGGAGGCATCATTTGAGTTACCTGTTATTTGGTGGAGCGTTTAATCCACCGACGAAAGCTCATATTGAACTAGCGGAATACGCTTGCGAAAAGGTAGGTGCTACGAAAGTTATCTTTATGCCTAGTAAGATGAGCTATATCGAACGTGATCAAGCAAAGAACTTTGCCTTTCATGATACAGAGCGATTAGCGATGCTAGAAAGCATTTGTAGAGCACATCCAAAGCTTATGGTCAGTGACTATGAGTTAAAAGAAGAAAATCAACCACGTACATATCAAACGCTTTGCTATCTAAAAGAGAAGGGATATGCATGCAAGTTATTATTTGGCTCTGATAAGTTACCGGAATTAAAAACTGGTTGGAAACATGTAGAAGAGATTGCAAAGGAATTTGGCATTGTATGTATGGCAAGATACGATGATGATTGTGAAAAGATGATTGCGGATGATTCTTATCTCTCAAGTCTTTCTCAATACATAGAAATTGTACATACACCAAAGGAATATCATCATATTTCTTCTAGTGAAGTACGTAAGCAGTTTCTCATCGCAAAAGATGCGATACAAATACTACAGGACACATTGCCAAAAGAATTACATGGTCTAAGTTATTACCTTTTCAGTGAGGATAATCATGAAAAATAGAATGATAAAAGTCGGTACAGTCGTACCAAGGATGAAAGTGGCAAATGTCACATATAACGTTGCACAAATCATCCAAACAATGAATGAAAATGCGGATGCAGGATTCTTGGTATATCCAGAATTATGTTTGACTGGATATACTTGTGGCGATCTATTTGGACAGTTTACATTGTTAGATGCAGTAGAAGATGGACTTTTTAAGATTGCTAATGCATCAAATAAACTAGAAGGTTTAACAGTAGTGGTTGGTGCACCGTTACGTTTTGAAAACCATTTATATAACTGTGCGGTATATATCTCGGAAGGTGTGATCGTGGGTATTGTGCCAAAGATTAATCTTCCAACATATAGCGAGTTCTATGAAAGTAGATGGTTTACAAGCGGTAAGAATATCGTTAGCCAAATGATTCAGTTAGGTGATGAGTTTATCCCATTTGGCAGAAACATACTTGCATGTGATAGTCGTAGTGGAGCTATTGTAGGTCTAGATATCTGCGAAGATTTGTGGGTACCGGATAAACCAAGTACACATGCATGTCTTGCGGGCGCTAATATCATCGCGAATCTATCTGCTTCCGATGAAATTATTGGTAAGCAAGACTATCGTCGTACAATGGTATTACAGCAGAGTGCAAGCTGTTATTGTGCATATCTTTATGTATCAAGTGCAACGGATGAAAGTAGTACGGACCTCGTATTCTCTGGTCATAGTATGATTGCCTGCAATGGACGCTTACTAACAGATTCCATCTTCCCAGCATATACAAAAGTTGAAACTGTAGTCATTGATTTAGAGTCCATTGAAAAGAATCGTCGTCACCAGACAACATTTGATTTGGAAGAAAATCATGATGATTATGTATATGTCGATGTTTCAATCAAACCAATCGCAAATCAAGATGAAATTACAGTAGATGAACTAGTAGATGCATTACGCAAGGAAGACTATATTGTTAATCGTAATCCATTTGTGCCAGTTGATGATGAAGAGCGTGGTCGTCGTTGTATGAAGATTTTAGAGATTCAAGCAAATGGTCTAGCAACACGGGTTCGTTCCACAGGAATTAAGAATCTTGTAATTGGTATCTCAGGAGGCTTGGATAGTACACTTGCATTACTTGTATGTCATCAAGCAAGAAAACTAGTGCCTGATATCCATATTATTTGCTATACATTACCAAACCATGGCAATACAACATCTTACACCTATAATAATGCCTTGGATTTAATGCGTGCATTAGATGTAGAAATGCATGAAGTTGCGATTGAAGAAGGTGTGCAAGCACATCTGAAACAGATTGGACATCCTGGTAGTTATCAAGGGGAAGGAGATACAACTTACGAGAATGCACAAGCTCGTATGCGTACTTACATCCTGATGGATGCCGCAAACATGGCAAATGGACTCGTAGTTGGAACAGGAGATCTTTCTGAACTGGCACTCGGATGGTGTACATACAATGGTGATCACATGTCCATGTATGCGGTAAATGCATCTGTACCAAAGACACTTGTACAATATATCTGTAAAGCATATGCATATATCTGTAATCAAGAAGACCTCAAAGAAGTACTCTTAAAGATCTGTGATACACCAATCTCACCAGAACTAACACCACATGATGAAAATGGTAAGATTGCCCAGAAGACTGAAGATAAGATTGGTAAATATGACCTCAATGACTTCTTCTTATACTATGTATTACGCTATGGCTATTCACCAGAAAAGATAATGGTTTTAGCACTAACAGCATATCCAGAGTTAGAGAAAGAAGAAGTACGTGAGGCAATGTTACGATTCTTCAAGCGTTTCTTTAGCCAGCAATTCAAGCGTAGTTGCTTACCGGATGGTCCAAAAGTTGGGTCGGTTACACTTTCTCCAAGAGGAGATTGGCGTATGCCATCTGATGCTAGTGTTGAACTCTGGTTAGAACAAGTTAAGAAAGCCTAAGTTACTTCCAAATGGGAGTAACTTTTTTCATACTAGAATATACAAGAAAGACGAAAGCATATTTCCACAATTTTGTAGATGTATTTTCTATAATGAAATTACCAAGAAGAAGATTACAAGAAGGGAGGAATTCAATCTTCTTACACTTTGTTCATACAATCATTGGAGGAATAATAAAATGAAAAAATGTATTTCAAGGCTATTTAGCGCTTCAATAGCTATTTTAGTAGCCTCATCCAGCATCATTTCAGCGTATGCATGTACCGGTGTCATTATCGGTGGCGATTTAACAGAAGATGGTAGTACAATTTTTGGACGTACAGAAGACTTAGAAGTCAATCATAATAAGGTTTATCGAGTACATCCGGTAGGAGAACATAAAGCTGGTGAAACAATCAAAGATGTTTCTGTAGATCCAGATAAGGGATATTCCTTTACATTTGCACATGATTCTTATCGTTATACGTCCGTCAGCGATACAACACCAGAATATGGTAATTTTGATGAAACAGGATTTAATGAAAAAGGCTTAATTGCGGATATGACAGTTTCCGCTAGTGCCAATGATAATGTATTAGCTGTAGATCCATACCTAGATGGTACAGATACAACAAAGCTAATCGGTATTACAGAAGCTATCATTACCACAGCAGTATTAGGCAGTTGTGACAATGCAAGACAAGCAGTTGAGTTTATCGCACAAGAAGTCGCAACAAAGGGTGCTGCCGAAGGTAATGGTCTAGTCGTAGCAGACCATAATGAACTTTGGTACATGGAAATCTATACCGGTCACCAGTTTGTGGCGATGCGCTATCCACGTGATAAGTATTCCGTATTCCCTAATTCATTCTGGCTGAATGAATGCAGATTAACCGTAGGAGAAGAAAAGGAAAACTATAACATTTCAGAAGATGGAAATTATATCTATTCCAAGGATATCTTTAAAGTGGCAACAGATGCTAAGACATTCAAGGGAGATGAATTAACTCGTACTATCGATTTATATTCTTCCTATGCTTTACCTGAACTATCAGAAAGCACTGAATCTCGCGTATGTTCTGGTATTAAGCAGTTTAACCCTGATGCCAAATTCGAGGGTGATGTATATCCATTCTTACAGACGACTTCAAAGAAGATTACATTAGCAGATACGATGGCATTTACACGTAATCGCTTGGAAACTATCAATGAAGTAGCTGATGACTTAGGTCGTGGAAATCTATATCCAATTGGTAACCGTAACACAATGGAAGCACATATCTACCATCTTCCTTCAAACGCAACGGAAGAATATCCAGGAACAATGTGGTTAGCATTAGGTTCCCCATTAACTTCTCCATTTGTGGCATATTATCCAAATCAGAATTCAGGTATTGCACAAGCACAGAATGAGAATAATGAATTTAATGAAGATTCCGTATATTGGTTAGCAATGGACACATTATTCATGGTGGAATACAACCGTGATGAATTCCAACCTATCGTTTCCAAGAAGATTGAAGCACTGGAAAGTGAAGAAATAAAAAATGCTGTAACAACAATGTTAACAGCTGACGAAGCAACAGCTAAAAACCATGAAGACGCAACAAAGGCATATGAGACAATGAAGGAAATCCATGCGGAAATCCTCGAGAAGTTTAAAAAATATATCAAAGAAAATGACTATACAATCAAGTTCTTCGGAAAACGTGCTAAGGCTGTCTTTACAGGAACAGAGGTACTCGTTCCAAAAGCTAGTGCAGATATTGGAATGAAGTTAAGTGTGGCACCTGCTGAAGATATGATGTCTGGTGAACTTAATATTGTAGATCACTATGGAAATCCAGTTGAAGAAGTAAAACAAGACTTAACATATTCTATCCCTACATCCGCATTCAATGGAAAGCCTACATTTACAGATGGCACAAATGAAATTACTGCTGAAGTAAAGGATGATAAGTATGTATTTACTACAAAGGCAACACATATTTCATATACAGTATCTGAAGGCAAAGAAGCTACAACTGAGACAGAGACAAAGCCTAAGACAACACCGCAGTCAGTTGTATTACTTGTTGGAGCAGTCATTGTAGTAGCACTAGCTGCACAAGTTATCAGAAAGAAATTACGTTAATCATGAAAAGTCAGACGAATGGTCTGGCTTTTTTAAGGAGTGAATGATACGACTATTCATAGAAGAAATAGTTTTCATTCGTATTTGCGTATAGGGCGCTATAGTCCAAAATATAGTATTTCTTTTTCACTTTTTTAATGAGTTTTTCTTGGAGTAAACGATTCATGACACGAATGACTTGGCGATAACTGATGGATAGTGTACGTGCACATTCTTGTAAATCTAAAGTGAACATTGTGTCTTGTGTGTTTTGTATAATCAGAGCACACATTTTTGTATATGCTGTCTCTGTTCTATCAACGATTACATCGTCATCTCTTTTGGTTAAGCGATAAGCCATTGTTTTACTGATATAACGCAAAAATGTATTATCATCCAAAAGACGATTACGATATGTATCAAGTGAAATGCTAAAACATATGCATTCTGTAGAAGCGATAACACTAGTCATTGGTTTCATTTTCCAAAGAGAGGAAACTTCACCGAGAACTGTAAATTCCTTACAACCACCAAGATAGACTATTTTCCCACTATCACTCGTTACCAAAAACTTTACTTCACCATCTAAAAGGAAATAGATAAAGTCAGATATGATATCGGATTCGATGATTTGTTCTCCTTTGTGAAAACGACACAATTTTATAATTTCTTTAACGGGAAAACCGAAATATTGTGAGAACTTGGTTTTCTTAAAATATTCTGTAAGTAAGTATTTGTTATCTATCCATTCCATGAAGATATTTTATATGACATATGTCACTTTCTGCAAAGACAATTTTTAATATTCGTTTAGAATGTTTGTATAAGGAGCTCCGAATAAGGAGATAGAAAGAATATGAAAAAAATATTTGTATCTGCAGTACTTTCTCTTTGCATGGCATTACTTGGTGGATGTGGTGCAACAGGGACAAAAGAAACTTCTTCTACAAGTGAAGATAAACCACTTGTTGTACAGTTTGTTCCAACAAATAATGACGGCTCAATGGAAGCGAAGACAAAACCATTTGCTGCGTATTTAGAAGAAAAACTTGGACGTAAAGTTGAGGTAACACTTGCAACTGACTATTCAACAATTGTTGAAGCAATGGCATCCGGTAAGGTTGATTTAGGTATTATGCCACCAGCTGCCTATGTACAGGCAAAGAACCAAGGTGCAGCGAAAGCTCTCTTATCTTCTAAATTGGTAGATTATGATCAAGAAACAGAAATGCCAATTGAAGGTTCATCAACAAACTCATTTAAAGGAGAAGTGATTGTTAGAGCAGATTCAAATATTCAATCTCTCGCTGACTTAAAGGGTAAGAAGATTGCTACACTAAGTCCTAATTCTGCTTCTGGTTATATCTATCCTGTAGCAGAAATGAAGGATGCTGGTATTAATCCAACGACTGATTGCACAATTGTAACAGTTAATGATATTCCATCTGAAATTACAGCAGTTTTAAATGGACAAGTAGATGCTGCATTTGTATTTGAAGGCGCACGTTACGTTTTCCAAAAGAAGTTTGAAGGAACAAATGATCTATTTAAAGATTTGAAAGTTCCATATTTGACAAAGGGTGATATTCCAAATGATGCGATTGCGGTATTACCAACGATGGATGAAAAACTACAACAGCAGATTAAAGAAGTATTCTTAAATATGAATCAAGATGAAGCCGCAAAAGATGCAATGTCATTATGGAATCATACTGGCTATGTAGAAGCAGATGAAAAGGCATATGACACAATGTCTAACTATATCGAAAAGGCAGCACAATAAGAAATGATTGAATTAAGAAATGTTTCAAAGATATACAAAAATGGAGTACATGCACTAGATCATGTAAATCTAACGATTCAAGATGCTGAATTTGTTGCGATTATCGGTCTTTCTGGTGCGGGCAAATCAACATTATTGCGCTCTATTAATCGCCTTAATGAGATTACGGATGGTGAAATTTTGATAGATGGTAAATCAATCACCAAAGCCAATAAGAAAGAATTGAAAACGATACGAACACAAATTGGTTTGATATCTCAATCATTTAACTTGGTGAAGCGTAATACAGTACAGAAGAATGTACTATCTGGAAAACTTGGAACCTATAGTACGCTAAAAAGTACATTAGGATTATTCTCTAATAAAGATTATCAGCTATGTAATGAAGTTTTAGCTAAAGTTGGATTAGAGAATAAACTCCATAGTCGTTGCGATGAATTATCAGGTGGACAGCAACAAAGAGTATCTATTGCTAGAACACTCTTTCAAGAAGCAACCATCATCTTAGCGGATGAACCTGTCGCTTCGTTGGACCCTGTAACATCTAAAAAAATTCTATTTGATTTAAAGAATATTAACGAACAACTAGGTATTACAGTTATTGTAAATATTCACTCAGTAGAACTCGCAAAAGTATTTGCAACAAAGATTATTGCGTTACAAGATGGTAAGTTGGTATTTGAGGGTACTCCTGAAGAACTTACGGATGAAAAGTTAAATTATATCTATAAAGGTATCTCAAATCTTGAAGAGGAAGTTCAAGATGAAGCTTAAAGATACAGTTCATTATCAATGGTATAAACATGTAGGAACCTTCGCAGTATTGGCAATATGCTTATATGCATGCATACGTATTACAAATGCAAATTTTTCGGAAGTACTTTCAAATACAAAACAGATGCAACTATTCCTACAGAAACTACTTCATCCAGATTGGTCATATCTTCCATCCCTGATAACACCGATTATCAAAACGATTCAAATGTCTGTATTAAGTACTTTATTAGGTGTACTTTTAGCGATTCCATTCTCATTTCTTGCGACTACACTCATTACTAAGAATACTGTTCTAACAGGTTGTATTCGTTTTGTGATGAATATTATTCGTACGATTCCAAATACACTTTTAGCAGCTATCTTAGTATCGATTGTTGGTATTGGTGAAGTTACAGGTGTAATTACCTTAACTATCTTTACCTTTGGCTTGGTATCACAGTTACTATATGAATCGATTGAAACGATTGATACACTACCTGTTGAATCCGCTGAGTCTGTTGGAGCCAATAAGTTTAAGGTTGCAGTATGGGCAGTTTGGCCACAAATATTACCAGCTGTAATCAGTTATACTTTTTATGCATTAGAGATAAATATACGGTCTTCAACAGTACTAGGATATGTTGGGGCAGGTGGAATTGGTATTATCTTAAATACTTCATTAGCACTATTTAAGTATGATCGTGTATCCATCATTATTCTAATGATTTTGATATTGGTTATTCTAGTAGATACAATCAGTGAATACGCTAGGAGAAAGTGTGTATGATGATGACTCTTCGAAAGTATTCAACGATATGGATCCTACTAGGAATTCTAGTATTGATTTTCCTATCAGGTTATGGCTTAGATTATTCAGCACTGAATAATTTTTCACCCTCCATGGTAATAGATACAGTCAGAGGATTGTTAAAACCTGATTGGTCATATTTCTTCGATGGCAGTGGAGAAGATGTATTCTCACTCATGATTCTTACAATTGCGATCGCTTTCGTAGGAACAGCAATCGGTACTATCTTGGCATTTCCATTAATGTTACTAGCTAGCCATAACCTATGGTCAAGAAATACGCTAGTACCAAAGATTACTAAAATCATCTTGGATATATTGCGTAGTTTCCCAGAATTAATATATGCAATCATCTTTGTAAAGATGGTAGGTCCTGGTCCATTTGCGGGAGTATTAGCGATTGGTGTTCATCAAATCGGTATGCTAGGGAAACTTTTTACCGAGGAGATGGAAAAAATGAATGAAGATGCGATTGAAGCGATGCATTCAGTAGGTGCAAACCCAGTACAAACTTTCTTCTATGCGCGTCTTCCACAAGTCATGCCAGCATATACATCTTTAATTTTAAATCACTTTGAAATCGGTGTAAGATCTGCCGCAACCCTTGGTCTTGTAGGTGCAGGTGGAATTGGTGCACCATTAATCTTTGCAATCCAAGCAAGAAACTGGGATAAAGTAAGTATTATCTTGTTGGTAGTTGTTGTGACTGTATTTGTATTAGATATCGCAAATGGATGGCTTAGAAAGAAGCTGAAGTAATGAGAATCTTGCAATTAAGTGATATACATTATCGTACACACTACACAAATGATAATGCATATGAAAGACTACTTGCTAAACTAGAGAGTCCATTAAAACACTTGGAGATGTGCTTGCAAGATGCTTTACAACATAGGGAATACGATTGCCTTTGTTTGACAGGTGATATTTGTGATAATGGAAGTGTTGATGATTATCAAACAGTAGAAAGTATTGTTAAATACTACTTTCCAAAGATTCCAATTATCGCGATTCCTGGAAATCACGATAATGAAAATTATCAACAAGTATTTGGAACAAAAAGTCATACGACGTATCAAATACAGAATTATACGATTCTTGCATTAAATAATTCTGAGTATGGAAATGCAAATGGGAAATTCACAGATGAAGATTTTTCTTGGCTAGATGAAAATCTAAAGATGCCTGAAAAGAAAATTATTTTGATGCATCACCCAGTCAGAAAATATCCAGGAATTCCATGTTTACCACAAGCTGAAAAGTATATCCAACATATAAAAAATACGAATACAGTATTAGTCATGCAAGGTCATGTACATTGGAATGAAGACTATACAATCAATGATACACACTATAGCGTAGGTCCAAGTACATCCTTTCAGGGAAAAAATAATACTGAAAATGACAGTGTTACATTCTATGATATGGCTGGGTATAAAATATATGATTTAATTGATAACCATGTTTCAACTACATCATATATGATAAAAAAGCCTACAAAAGTATGCAGTTGGAAATTTAAGGAAAATAAGATTCAAGAAATCAATGTCGATATTAACGCGGATACATAATCCTGTTGATGGCGACATCTTTTTTCTTAGACATCGAAAAGAGATGATATAATCAATCCATGAAAACTTTAATTTGGGACTTTAATGGCACAATTTTAGATGATTTACAATTGTGCCTATCAATTGAAAATGAAATGTTGCAGAAAAGGGGAATGGAGAAGTATCCTGTCACAAAACAAGACTATCCAACACATTCTCGTTTCCGGTAATTAACTACTATTACCATATTGGTTATACCTTTGATACAGAAAGCTATGAGGAAGTATCTCTTGAATTTAATCAAGAATACGACCGTCGTTTCGATGAGTGTTCTTTGATGGATGATTTTATTACTACGGTAGAAAAGGCAATCCAGCTTGGATATTGCAATGTCATTCTATCCGCATCTCGTCACGATAAACTTGTAGAGCAGTGTAAATTACTAGGAATTGATCAATACTTTGATGAAATTCTAGGGATTGATAATATGCTTGCGGCTTCAAAAGTAGAGATGGCAAAGATTTGGATGGGAAAGAGTCATGCGGAACCATCTGAATGTAAATACATCGGTGATACTGTTCATGATAAAGAAGTTGCGGAAGCACTTGGTATTCATGATTGTGTACTGATCGCAAATGGTCATCAATCCTATGAAGTTTTACGCAAGGTAACAGATAACGTTGTATATACATTAAAAGAGGTAACATTATGAAGTATTGCCCAGTGAGTAAAAAGTGTGGTGGATGTGCATACATCGATGTCCCATATGAAGAACAATTAAAAATGAAACGTGAAGAGATGCGTAAGATTTTCCGTACCAAAGCAGTTGAACCGGTGCTTGGCATGAAAGACCCGTATCACTATCGTCATAAAATCTATGCAAGCTTTGCAAGAGATAAAAAGACTAACAGGATCTATGCAGGCATGTATGAAGAAAATAGTCATCGTAAAGTGCCAAGTGAGATGTGTTTGATTCAACATACGCTCGCAAATGAGATTCTTACGACAATCTGTAAGTTAGCAGAATCCATGCGTATTGAAATTTACGATGAAGATAGTGGTAGGGGTACGTTACGTCATGCGTATATTCGTATCTCGAAAGCAACAAATGATGTTTTACTTGATATCGTAATTGGTTCAAAGGGACTACCAAGTTCAAAGAATTTCGTAAACGCACTGGTAAAGAAATTTCCACAGATTAAAACGATTATTCTGAATTTTAATCGTGCTCATACATCGATGATACTTGGAAAAGATGAAAGAGTATTATATGGTCCAGGTTATATCACTGACCGTATTGGTGGCTTAGAGTTCCGCATTTCATCAAAGTCATTCTATCAAGTCAATCCAGAACAAACGGAAGTGCTCTATCGTACAGCACTATCACTTGTGAAGATTAAAGATACTGATGTTGTATTGGATGCATGTTGTGGTATTGGAACAATCTCTTTACTAGCGGCTCAATCTGCAAAGCATGTTATTGGAGTTGAAATCAATCCACAAGCTATACGAGATGCTAAAAACAATGCAAAGCACAACAAATTATTAAATACAGAATTCTATGCAGCAGATGCGGCAGAGTTTATTCAACGTATGAATATAAAACCAGATGTAGTAATTTTAGATCCACCAAGATCTGGAATGACACTACCATTCATGCGCAAACTAGCACAGCTTTCTCCAGATAGAGTCGTATATATTTCTTGTAATCCATACACACAAGTTACAGATATCGAACCTCTTAAGAAAGCTGGATACCAGATTAAAAAGATTGTACCAGTTGATCTCTTTGGCTTTACACCACATGTTGAGGCAGTTACCTTTTTAATTAAGTCAGGTACTGACGCAAACTAAAAGTTGGTACTGTCCACGCGACCTAATGAAGAAAACTTAGCCATTACACTTGAACATGAACTTGTCACAAAGTTTGCTAAAGAGTTTATAATTATATAATGGGTATTATTTAAACAAAGAAAAATTAGAGGCTGGAGGTAAGTAGTTGAAAGATAATCGAGCGGATTTTATCAATATAAAATCATTTGAGGAATTTAACAGATACTATTGGTATCGAAAAGAACTTTCGCAAATTTGTAAATCTCTTGGATTAGAATACAGAGGTACAAAACAGGAGCTGAATCATATTATAGAACAATATTTCAAAGGAAATAGAATAGAAAAGTCTGTAAGGAAAGTAAACAAAAAACAAGCCGAAGCGATAACCTTAAATACGTCGTTGCTTGAATGTGGCTTTTCCTTTAACCAAAAATTTCGAGAGTATTTTTCGGTTGTAACAGGTGTTGATCCATTCAAATTTAATGCTAATATGGCTACAGCTTGGCGAAAAGTAAAAGTTGAGAATGACTTAAACTTTACAATTCAAGATATGCTGAAAGTATACTATGGCGAGTCAGACTATGCTAAGTATGATCATTCAGTTTGTCAATGGAATCAATTCCTAAAGGACTTTTGCTCGGACGAATTTAGCGACTTTTATTCTAATAAGTTAAAAGTTGCTGCTATTCTATGGAAAGAAGTCAGAGATTCAACAAATGAAAAAACCTATTCAAGACAACTTCTGGATGAGTATAGATACAAAATAGAGGAGTATCTAAAATAAACAAATCCCAGTTTGTCGATGTAATACCTTTTAACGATATCTTATGCTGTCGTTAAATAGTTTGCTAAAAAAGAATTTCTAGCAGTTGAATTAGCAATTAATCTTAATAGTGATAGAAATTCATTATGGTATAACAGGATACTGTTGGAAGGCAATCCAACTAGAAATTCAAATGAAACAATAAGTCTTAATTCTTTTGTGAAAAGTGTTCAAATGTTAATAAGTTATTTGAACAAGTATAATATTATCGAAATTGATTGGAAAAATGATAAAGAGTTGAATGAAATTACTAATGATATAAAGGATATATATTTAAAAATTTGGGATGCAGTAAAATTTAAGTGGCCTAATTTATTCAAAGAAGAATCCATTAATAATTCAGTTATTCAGGGAACAATAGGTATTTCAGCAATAAATAAATATATAATTTTGCAATTGAAAAAGCAAAATAAGAATTATAATTTAGAACAATTTATTTCAGAAGTAGAATATTGGATTGTAAATACTAATATTAGTCAAGATGAATGGTATAAGGGTAATAGGTTTTCACAATTTTCATCTGCCGCAAGTTTTAATATTGTTGCCAATATGCTTTTTGACTCGTTAGAATAATAAGTGATTACAAGTTTGGACAATCATTAACACATCGAGACGGTAGTATTGATGTCACGAGTCGAAGGAAAATAGCCGCGAAAGTCCAGTAATACTGTGGTTTTCGGGCAATCGGGCAAATTTGACATCAGGCTGGACAAACACTTCTCGGTAACTTATCCAAAGTAAAATCAGCTCAAAAAGTGTGAGAGTTGAGTTGCCGCGATAGATGTCACTATGTTGAGTTGCCGAGTTAGATGTTTCATAGTTATGGCTGTGAGATAGATGAAGGAAAGTGAAAGCGCGAATTGCGGAGGAGAAACAATGCTTCGTTTGGAAAAGGTAAACGGAAAAAACGTCTGGGATATACTAAAGCTGAAAGTATCGGAGTCACAGAGAAATTTTGTCGCTCCTAATGATGTCAGTATTATTGAAGCCTATACAGCTATCACTGCAAATGGGTATGCTTTTCCGTTTGGATTATATGATGGTGATAAGCCAGTCGGTTTTTTGATGATCGGATTCGATATTGATGACTATTGGGATGATGCACCTGAAATTGCAAGGGGAAACTATAACCTTTGGCGTTTAATGATTGATGAGTCTAATCAACGAAATGGATACGGGAAAGAAGCTGTGAAGCTTGCATTAGAATTCATCAATTCTATTCCTTGCGGAAAGGCAGAGTATTGCTGGTTATCTTATGAGCCCGAAAACGAAGCGGCTCGTCACTTATATAGTTCGTTCGGATTTGTTGAGACCGGCGAAATGGATGGAGAAGAACTTATCGCTATACTGAAGCTATAGGACGGAAGAGGCAGAATCATGGAATCAAGCAAAGAATACTTGGATTTCATATTAGAGCAGTTGTCTGAATTGGACGATATATCCTATCGGGCGATGATGGGAGAATACATCATCTACTATCGCGGCAAGGTGGTCGGCGGTATTTACGATGATCGCTTCCTTGTAAAGTCCACAAAGTCCGCTGTGGCAATGATGCCGAATGCGGATACGGAACTGCCGTATGAAGGCGCAAAGGAAATGCTCCTTGTGGATGATGTGGAGAACAAGGAGTTTCTGTGTGGGCTGTTGGAAGCAATGTACGATGAACTTCCTTCTCCCAAGAACAAAAAGAAGTAGGGGGCAACAGCGAGTTGCTTGTTCGAACTGCCTATACGGTTCATAATGAATGTGAACTAAGAATATGGAGGTACAGTTCAATGACAGTACAAGATACAATAAAAATCCTGCCCAGAAATACACGATTGACTCTTACGATATCAACGCATTTACACGGACGCTTTTTGATATACTCGATAGACGAATTTGCAACCTGTCACCGGATGTGAAGCGTGAGTTTAAGAAGCTGTATATCGCCTACAAGTTGGATACCAATTTCGCTGATATCGTCGTTCAGAAACAGCGCCTTCGTATATCTTTGAATATGAAGTTTTCGGAGATTCATGATCCAAAGGGGCTGTGCAAGGACATCACTGGTCTTGGAAGATGGGGCAATGGCGATGTTGAGGTGTTCTTTGAACATACGTCAGAGATTGACGATGTGATGGAATTGGTCGAGCAGTCATATAAAAAGCAGGCAGATGAATAAACCATCGGTTTGGGAGATGAGAATATGTCAGATATTGATTTTAGCAAAATAAAGCTACCTCAGCCAAATTTTGATTACACAAACGATATGATTAGTAGCATTCAAAGAAGTCAAGAAGAATCATTAAGAGCTGTTCAGAAAGCCAGAGAAGCAAAGGAAGCAGAAGAACTCAGGCGGCACAATGAACTTGTTGCTGCTTTAAAAGAAGCTGGGGAAAAGGGTGCAACTATTGTTATCGGGGATAACGCAAATGGAATTCAGATTCAGCAGAATTCAGCTGGAGCCCAGCAAAAAATGGACAACGAACAGACCTTTAATTATGAAAAAGCGTCAGAGGTGTTAAAGGAAATAAGTACATACTTTGAATTTTCTCAGTTTCAACAGACATTTGGAGACAATACAGAAAATGTAAAAAGTATTATCCAGAACACAATTGATGCTTTGAATAAGAAAGAAGATGAAGGCCTAATAAAAAAATCACTAAAAGTGTTAAAGGATCTGGCGATAGGCGCTGGCGGTTCTCTTATAGGTTCTGGAATATTAGCATTGCTCGGAACTATCCCGCTATAAATGTTGAGATGATGGGGTTTCGGACTTGTTCCCTCAGAGCGAAGTCTTGAAGCGGTCGGCAAATCTGTGCCTTTGCATATTATAGG
>CALISH010000059.1 GCA_938041275.1 uncultured Solobacterium sp. | reverse complement strand
ATGAGTATCTCATTTTTACCATGACCAAGAAGTTTTTCTCTCTCTGCAATTACATGTTCCAAATCTACTTCATAGAAGTTAGAACAACTATTTCTAATGCGAAAGTATGCTGTTTCTAAGCCAGCACCCAGAAATACAACATTGCATGCATGGTTATTTTCTAAAAATGAAATAATCTTTTTATCAATGATCTGCTGTCTACAAACGCTAGCCATATTGAAATACTCAAATGTATTCTGCGCAATTGTCCTTAGAGAGATATTACGTTCAAGTAATAATGCTTTTTCATCATAGAAATAATCAGGAAATCTCTTAGATGCATATATTCTCGCATATAAAGGGATGTACAAGGTATCTTCTACTCCTTGTAAGGAACTTGTATCATTCATAACTTTTTCCCTTTCCATGGAATACAACGGTTTACGCGTTGTCGATATTGGATATACTCTTTCCCATATAAATCTTCTAACCATTTTTCTTCCGTTAACTTCATTAATACAGTCATAAACCCCCAGTAGATGATTGGCAATACTAACAACACTAGATTTCCGTATATCAATAAAACCCCTGTACACACAAACATGAACGCACTATATACTGGATTTCTTACATATGCATAAACACCGGTAGTCACCAACTCGTTCTTTATGATATGTGTATCAAGTCGGTCAATAATAACAGCCTTCAACCATAGAGTGATTCCAATAATGAAACATAAAATACCAATTAAGATAAATATCCATCGCATATTAGTAAATGTAATGACAGGAATAAATCTTGTTGCAGAAAGAATAATACTGATGACTGTCATCAAAATAATAGTGATGACATACAACGGCCCAACGCCCAAAATTGGCAGATGACCCTTTTCCATATTTCCCATCCTCCGATAATTAAAAATTTTAGTTAGTTATATCTAACTAAAATTTTAGCACTTCCTGACAGTACATTTCAATATCAATTAAGAACGTAGATATTATTTTTTACTTGAACTATCTTTATCCAAGGAATTCCACACTTTATCTAATAGAGAATGGAACTGTTTGCTTTCCTCTTCACTCAAGCTAGCCAGCAAGATAGATTTTGTTGATACCATTACTTTTCTAGCATTCGTGATTCCCGCATTTCCTTCTTCTGTAAGAGTAATCATCTTTTCACGTTTATCCTTAGAATCAATGCACAATATATCATGTGAGTTCTCTTTAATTATTTCATGCATTCATACTTTTATCTTTCAAAAAATATACAGCAGATATCGATAGTGCTACTTCAATCACCACAAGAATGATAAGTGGTACTAACGTACTCTTCACTAACATAACTATCGCAAGACTATCAATCAACATATGTGCAAGCACACATGGCATCGCTCCCTTGGAGAATTCCTTGATTGCACCAAGCATAAATGTATTCCCAAGTATCACCAAATAAAATAATAAGTAATTTGTAGATCCTGCAGTAATCCATGGCAACCTATAAATTGGTAGATGCCATACAAACCAAATGACAGATATCACAAACATTTTAAGAATAAAATTCTTACACTGAAGATGTTCTTGTAGATACCATCTCCAACCCACCTCTTCAAGTCCGCCTTGAAATAATGTCCATGGAAAATAAGCTATTACAGCACCTAATGCCATACCAGTAAATTTTACATTCCCTAATAAAACGGAGACACCATAATAAACAACTGGTACAAGTAAGACGAATAGCCAAACAATAGAACGTTCTTCCCCACAGAAGACCTTCTCTAAAAACTGCCACAATCCATTAACTTCTTTTGACTGATACATAAATAGAAATGCCATTAGCATCGGAATGAGATTCAATAGTATAAAGAGAATACTAGCTGTCGTATTAGATTTCTCAGGAGCTATCACAAAGATAATTCCACCTAGAATAAATGTACATACAACAGTAATCACAGAATATAGGAACGCCTTTTTATTATTAGAAATACTCTTGTCCATAGGTTACCTCGTAATTTATA
>CALISH010000058.1 GCA_938041275.1 uncultured Solobacterium sp. | reverse complement strand
AACACGGTTGTCGGTCTTTTACACAAGACCCTTAAGGGTCGAAGTGTGGTAAAGGCCCTTATAGGGTAGCCTAAAAACCGCACGTTATACGTGCGGATTGTTATTTCAAGCACTAGATGAAATGACGCTATATATTTATAGGTTGTTAAATTGTATAATATGTAAAATGCCATATTGTGAAAAAATACAATATAATGAAAGCGGGTACTAATGTGAATAACACGAATATGAGAAGAGAATGTGAAGTACTATGGGCTAAAAATAAATATTATGTGTTAAGCAAATCACATAAAGTATACCTAGAAATCAGAGAATACTTGAAAGAAAAAGAAGTTGATATTCTATATCTAAAAGAAAAAATCTTAAATCTAAGAGATGTAGAAGAGAGTAAAAAAGATTTTAATAATGCGATTCTTCATGTTTGGGGATATTTCAAGAAAGACGCAAGTGATATTGAAAAACAGGACCTATTTAGCATGCTGGAAAAATATATGACAGAGGAATCGAATCAAGAAGCTGTGATTGAATATATCAAGGGTTTATTAAAGAAATATCCAAATAAATATTTACAAGAATCTACTTTATTAACAGGAGAATATGATGAGACTCTGGCATGAACAAATGATTACGCAATTGCCTAAAAATCAACTTCTTGGACAACATAGAGAATGTTGTGCATTAAGAGGTAATGGATGGGAAAAGAAACATCGAACAGTAAATTATGTATTTTTGTACTCTCCATATTGTCTATATCGTTATCATTCATTAGTTATGGATGAAATGGAAAAAAGAGGATATCAAGTTTCTGTAGAATGGAGAGATAAGAATTATCGAGGGAAGATAGCAGAAAAGTATGCTGATCTTGAAGAAGTTGAGGTAGATACTCCAATTTATAAAGAACATAATCATGAATACTTACTTGAATGTATAGAGAACCTGAGGAAAAAGGGTGTTCATTTCTCATTGTAAAAAGAAAAGCTTAATGAACCCCACGAAGTGAAGTTGATTAAGCCTTTATTTTAAGTTCGGAAAGATATTGATGAAGTCATCATGTATTGTTAAATCTGCGGTAGAGTCATAACTTGTTTGGTCACGATTAATTAGAACAAGTTTATCACCGCCAAAATAACGCAGTAGTCCTGCGGCTGGATATACAACAAGAGATGTACCTAATACGATACAGGTATCTGCAGTTTGTAATGCATGTAAAGCCTGATTGAGAATAGTTTCATCTAATCCTTCTTCATACAAGACTACATCAGGTTTGATGATACCGTTACATTTAGGACAATGTGGTACAGTATCCATAGTTAGAATATCATCCAGAGAATACTTTGTATGGCATTGCATGCATGTATTACGTAAAACACTGCCATGTAATTCTAATACGTTTGTTGAACCGGCTAGTTGATGTAAGCCATCAATGTTCTGCGTGATGACGGTAACCTTTTTGTTGCGCTTTTCTAAAGAGGCGATATATTGATGTACAAAAGAGGGCTTAACATCTGGATATAACATCTTATCGCGATAAAAGCGGAAGAATTCCTCTGTATGTTGTTTGAAGAAATGGTGACTTAGGATTTCTTCTGGTGGAAATTGATACTTTTGATTGTAGAGTCCATCTGTGCTACGGAAATCAGGAATACCACTTGCGGTGGATACGCCTGCACCAGTAAAGAATATGATATGATTTGAATTGTCGATAATTTCTTGAAGTTCTTGTATCTGTTCGTTCATAGGGTTCCTTTCTAATAGGTATCGATTACTGTATTTGCGATTGTTAATAATTTTTCTTTTAACTCTGCTGGTTGGATTACTGTTACGCGATTATAAAATAACAAGAGCCAACTTAAAAGGGTTGGAGTAATCGCTGTTTTTAAGCTTACTGTAAAGGAGTTGTCTTTTACTTCTGTAATGATCATATGACTACCAAATTCATCTTGGATGATACTTGCCATATCAGTCGTACATTTGATGGTAATTGTTTCTGCTTTCCCTGCATACATCTTCATGGATGTTTGTAGGTGCTCATCTAAGTTGAATGCGATTGTCTCTACTGATTGTTCAATTAGACGAACGGTTTCCATCTTATCAATACGATAGTTTGTAAAGGATTGATACTTCTCACTATAGAGTACACAATAATATTTTCCTTCGTAGGAGGTGACAGCATAAGGCGTTAAAATATAACGCTTTTTATTTTTGCGGTATTTCTTTTCCTTGGAAATTGTATAGTCGAAGTAGTAGAAGGAAATCTGATAGGAATGCTTGATCGCATGTAAAATCAGTTTAATGTTGGACAGAATATCTTGATTATTTGTATGTGCTCTAGGCTTACGTTTGAAACTGTGATATGGGCTTGCAAGTGTCTGGAGTTTAGATTGTATTGTACTAACTTCTTGATTTGATAATGTTGTTTGTTGGTTTAAATAATCGGAAAGAATAAAATATTCTGCTTCGTTGAAGTATGGTAGGAGGTAATAACCAGAGTAAAACTTATGAAATTCATAGCGAATATCATAGTTGTATTCTCGTAGTGTCTCAATTGCGCGATATACAGTACGTCGATTCGAAGGAAAACCTTCTGATTCTAAGATAGCCTGTAGTTCGGGCATTGAAATTAAATGTTCTTGATCTGGATATTGACGCAGTATTTCAAGAATTTGTAATGGGAGTGCGTTTGTGTTTTTCATATTCTTAATTGATGTGCATTTTTATGCACATCAATTATATACCTAACTGTTAAGATAATCCATGTAGAAAAGGTGATAAATATGACAAACAAACAACTATATTTCGTAAATCGTTCCGTGTTATTTCTAGCAATTGCCTACGCAATCAATGGATATACACTACCTTCACTAGCGTGCAGTATTGTATCTGCATTCTTAACTTGTGAGTTTATCGGATATGAAAAGATGAAGGATAGTTTGATACAGATGTTCGTTATTGGTATTGTGTTAAGCGGAGTGATTCGTATGGTTGGTTTACAGATAACATTGCCAATGTTAGAGGTATCCGCATACGCTTCTGTAATCTTTGCGGTGAATTGGGTGAAGTATCATTTCCACACAGTATCAGAATTATTAGGACATATTTTATCTTTGATGTTTGTGTTTATTGGGGTTGCTGTTGTATTACCGTTAAGTTCCTTACAGTTTGGCTATACAATGGTATTTATCACAATTGTATTCATGCCTATATTATGTTCTTATGGAATCGCATTATTCTTTACAAAAGAATATGCAAATACCTTGGATAAGAAGGCTACGTTACGTTAAAATAGGTACTAAGGAAAGTGCTTATGATAAACTATCTGATAAAAAAATATATTAAAAATGCGGATGATATTCAAAATGAAACCGTACGCTTTGCGTATGGAAAGCTAACGAGTATTATTGGGATTATCGCAAACCTATTATTATTCATCGTAAAATTAACAATTGGTTTTATGACGGGTTCTGTTTCTATCATGTCGGATGGCTTTAATAACCTATCCGATGTGATGACATGCCTTGTGACGGTGTTGGGATATCGTATTGCAAGTAAGCCAGCGGATAAAGAACATCCGTTTGGACATGGCCGAGTAGAGTATGTGGTTAGTTTTGTGATTGTGGTGGTTATCTTTACCGTAAGTTTTGAACTAATCAAACAGGGCATCCAACAGATAATGGAACCAAATGAGATTCTATTTCGACCAATGCTCTTGTTAATACTGGTAGTATCCATTGGTGTTAAGCTGTGGATCAGTTATCTCAACCATACAATTGGAAAGAGAATTGATAATCTTGCGATGATTGCGACGGCACAGGATGCACGTAATGATGCATGGTCAACGTTAATTACGATTGTGGCGATGTTATTGAGTCAACTCAAAACAACATTCCCATTTGATGGTGTTGCAACACTTGTGATTGCGTGTTTCATATTGAAGTCGGGATATGAATTGATTAAAGAAATCATTGATCGTTTAATTGGAAAACCAGCAGATAAAGTGTTGGTAAAACAAATTCGCGAAACCATTTTAAAATATAAAGAAATTCGAGGCCTGCATGATTTAATCATTCATGATTATGGACCTGGCGTTAAGATTGGTAGTGCGCATGCGGAAGTAGATGCGAAGATGAATATTGTAAAGATTCACGATATTATCGACCAAGCAGAACGAGAAGTTGGAGATACACTACATGTGATGATGACATTGCATATGGATCCAATTGAATATGATAATCCAATTACCAATGCATATTTTGAAGATTTAAAACGTATTCTTTCACAGATTGATCCGGCAATTACAGTTCATGATTTTAGAACTATACGAGGCGATGAACATACTAATCTTGTATTTGATTTGGTGATTCCTTATGGTTTCCATTTAGAGGATGATCAAATCAAAGCAGAGATTGACCGTCACTTTGAAAAGTATCCGAATAAGATTTATACTGTTATTACATTCGATCATCCGTATACAGGAGGCTGATATGAAGAAGATAACAATTTGGCATACAAATGATGTACATAGTCAATTTGAGGATTTCTCGGCAATTGTACGTTATATTCGTGAACATATAAATTTTGAAAAAGATTTCCTGCTTGATGCAGGAGATTTTTGCGACCAGAAGTCGGTAATGATTAATGGTACCCATGGAGTGGGTGGTATTGAATTATTAAAGCATGCTGGTTATGATGCAATGGCAATTGGAAACAATGAGTTCTTTGCGGGTATGGAGTATTTAGAGGAAATGACAAATCAATACTTTCCCTTACTATCCGCAAATCTTTTCCGTTTGAATAAAGAGTCTATTTCTGGTGTTTTACCATTTATCACCCTTAAGCGTAATGGTATACGTGTTTTAATCATTGGTATTTCACCATACTGGGGAGAGAGCCCTGAAAGCACTGCATTTACAGATATGTGTGGTGTGAAACTACTCGAACCAACACCACTTGTACAAGATATTCTTGTACAAGAAAAGGGTAATTATGATATTTCAATTCTGCTATCTCATGGTGGTATTAAGAAAGACCGTGTGATTGCGGAAATGGTGGATGGTTTAGATTGTATCATTGGTGGACATTCTCATACAGAGATGGATGAGGCGGAGTATATCAATGGTACTTGGATTCATCAAAGTGGTTGTTGGGCTAAGTATCTTGGTAAATTAACGTTGGAAGTAGATGATGATTATCATGTTGTGTCTGCATCTGGAGAAAATATTGTGGTGGAAAAAGAAAAAGATCCTCAGACTGAATCTGTGATAGCACAACAAACTGAAATAGCTATCAGAGAGCTCAGTAAAGTTCTTTACGTCTTACCACAAGATTTAGAGTTTTCAATTGAACATGAATGCATGGCAATGAATGTGCTTGCGGATATGATGTGGAAGACGTATCCTTCGGATTTGGCTTTGATCAATCATGGAATCCTTTCAAAAGGAATTGCCAAGGAAGTTACGAAGTTAAATCTTTTGGAGGTTTCTCCATCCCCATTAAATCCAACGACTTTAGTATGGTCTGGAAAACAAATTAAGGATGCGATACTTGCCTCGCAAAAAGAAGAATATATCCATATGACTCCAAATCGTTGGGCAGGATTTCGTGGTAAAGAACTTGGTACATTAGCGGTAAGCCAAAATGTGCAGGTAGATTGTGATTTGCAAACAATTACAATTGATGGAAAACCGCTTGATGAAGAAAGGGAATATTGTGTTTTAACAAGTGATTTTCTGCAAAGAGGATATGGCTATGAAATGCTAGGGGAATCACTAAAAAAGACAAGCTTTGCGAAAGAGTTTTTTAGAGATCTTTTAGAGATAAAATTGAATGATGTACAGTTTATTGAATCTGCGAAAATAATTCGTTTCCATCGAGGTAGGCTATGAGAAATTTCTTTTCGAAAAGTAATTTATTGTTGATATTGGCATCGATTATCTGGGGTTGTGCGTTTGTGGCACAGAATGTGGGAATGAACTATATTGGCCCCTGGACGTTTTCAACAATCCGTTTTTTGATTGCGGGTTTTTCACTACTAGCAATCATTCCGATCTTAGATAAGAAACGCACACATGTGATTCGTCCTAAGACGAAGGAAGAAAAAATGAAGCTATTATTAGGCTCTGTATTATGTGGGCTTGCCTTATCGATTGGTAGTATTGTACAACAGATTGCGATGTTGACGGTGCCAGTTGCGAAAGCTGGCTTTCTTACAACGCTATATGTATTGTTTGTGCCAATCATCACACTTTTATTTGGTAAAAAGATACCTTTAAAGTAAACGCTAAACCAGTTGTACCATATAGATAAAATAAAATCGTATTTGAGATAG
>CALISH010000057.1 GCA_938041275.1 uncultured Solobacterium sp. | reverse complement strand
ATTTGGTGGAAGTACGTTTACTTGTACCCCACACTTTGCCAATGCTTCAACATAATGCTCATGTTGAACAAGAGCATTCTCATAAATTGGCTTTCCTAATTGTGGGTTTGAAGTAATACCTTCACTAATACCTTTCCCAGGAATACGAACAATAACGTTTTTAAAATGTCTCATATTATCCTCCTTTTTATTGTTTTAAATCTGAGAAACTATTCCTAATTTCAGTATAGTATTCTAAAATCATAAATGCAAGCGCTTACATACATGATTTTAGATAAATTTATACATGCTTTTATTTCAATAAAGCTATGTTTTTTTATGTTACAATGCATACATGGATAAACTATCACTAACATACTTAACAAAAGCATTAACTCGATTAGAGAAGTATTTACCTGATGATACAGATACTCTTTTAGATTGGTATGAAGGCCATACGGACTATTATTCTGTTTTACCTATTGGTAGGTATGTATACTGTTTATTCGCTTTACCAGTGATTTCATCAAATGGTAAAGAGATTAAGCACGTTAGTGAGATTGATAGTATTGTATTAGAACGTATCACAATATTAGTATATGATGGTGATACGATTATTGCGGATATCTCAGGATTACATGCATCCATGGATACACTATTAACCAATGAGAAAGTATTTAACTTCTGTGCAGATGAATCTGATTGGACCTATCTTGAGCATTATTGTCTATGTGGAAATTACTTTCCAAATATTACTTATCCGCCAAATAAAGAAAGCTCCTCCCTATTAGATTCAGGAGAAGCTTTACTAATTACAAATGCATATGTAACTACTACCTATCGTAGGCAATTCATATTCCGTAACATGGTACAGATGATCAAAGAACATGCATTACGTTATTCGTATAAGAATACGGATTTATATACTGCCATTGCATTAGATCCTGATATTGCACAGTATGGGCCTGATACAAAGCCAGAGCCTTATTACTATTCTTTCGAGGTTGATGAACCTCGTCGTCTAGTGAATGCAAGTATCATGGAGAAGTTAAACTTTACACCGATACGTCTAGAAGCTGATGAGATCGGTGATGGTACAAAACTTTGGTTTGCTTTACAACATGAAAAAGAAATTTGTAAAGCTGAGCATTTATCATAAAGAAAACTGGTCTTTAACCAGTTTTTACTTTTCGATATCTCCTTGCCAACTTTGGATACCACCAAAGTCTACAACATTTGTATAGCCTAGTTCAGCTAGTTTCTGTGCTGCTTGACGGCTACGGTTACCACTACGGCAATATACCATAATGAGCTGTTTCTTATCCTTTAAGCTATCTACCTTTCCTGCTTGAATATCTTCATTAGAAAGATTGATCGCGTTAGGGATATGTCCACTTGCATACTCATCTGCTGTTCGAACATCAAGAATGACTACATTCTTGTTTTCTTCAATCATCTTTTGAGCCTCTGTTGATGTAATTGTTTGGTAGCTACTGGATGCTTCACTTGTCTTAGTAACCATACATCCAGCTAAAAACAATGATAAAGCGAGAATCAATATTTTTTTCATATTCTTTTACCTCATACTTTGATGATAGTCAAAGTATGCATAAAATACAAAGAATATGCCTAGTTTACTCTTGATTTAGATGTGCCTGTTGTAATCACTTCAACTGCAGCGTTTAATGCACCTTCTACGAGGTTCTTGATTGCTTCATCTGTAAAGTAAGCAATATGTGGTGAATACATCACACGTGGATGATGTACTAGACGTGCAAAGACCTTATCTTCAATTGCCTTATCTTGATAATCCTTTTGGATATATGGCATTTCATACTCGTAAGTATCAATACCTGCACCAGATAGAATACCTTCATCCAAAGCCTTTAGTAACCCTTCTGTATCAACAATAGAGCCTCTTGCCATGTTTAGTAAGATAGCACCGTGCTTAAACTTCTTAAACATCTCATAATTAAAGCAATGGCGATTCTCTGCTGTCGCAGGCATATGGATGGAAACAATATCTGCATCCTTAACAGCTTCTTCAATTGAATCTTTATATGTCAAGATACTCTTAATGCCTTCATTCTGATATAGATCAAATCCAACAAGTTCACATCCAAATCCATGGAATAATCTCGCTGTGATTTGTCCGATTCTACCTGTTCCGATGATCGCAACTTTCATATCACCCATAACTCTTCCGCAGATAGATGGTTGCCAACGGAAATCATTCTTTGCGACATTAGCAATGATAGTATTGTTATTACGTACAAGGTTTAATCCTGTTAATACTGTATATTCTGCGATAGATTCTGGTGAATAACTTGGAACATTTGTGATAACTAAGTTATTTTCAGTTGCAAGTTTTAAATCATATAATTCATATCCTGCACTAACTAACGCTATCTGGCGAATGCCATATTCACGTAATGTGCTATAGATTTCTTTGTCAATTGTTCCTGCAGCTTGTGAGTTGATGATTCCATCATAACCCTTCGCAAGTTTTACAGTTTCAGCAGTTAATAATTCAGACAGTACAGTTACTTCAATTTGATTTTCTTTTGCCCAATTTTCAGCAATCTCTTTCATCATTGCATTAGCATGATACAGAATTAATTTCATGGTTTTCTTTCTCCTTCTTATGGATAGTATGAATCATGTAGATAAGTAATAATATTGTAGGTAGGAAACTAATCTCTTCTATACGTGTGATCAGTAAGTAGTTAGAAGTTGTATCAAGTGCTGGTGGTAATGTGGATGTAAAGTTATTCAAGATATGCATACCAATCGGTACCCATAAAGAACCGCTGTATTCATATATCACTGCTAGAGCGATACCGAAGAATGTTGTATATACTGACTGTACAAATTCACCATGCCAAATGCCAAACATCAAACCAGATAATACAATTGCGACAAATGGATTGCATACCTTCTTAATGGAGTTATGAATAATACCACGGAATAATAACTCCTCTGCGATTGGGCCAAAGATAACAACGGATAAGCATACCCAAATATATGGATCTTCTCCAATTGTAGACCAAGCAGAGTCAAAGCTTTCAACACTCTGTGCTACAAATGGAACATCTGCAAGCTGATTGTATGCAAAGTCTAACCAGAGTGCACTCACAAAACCCATACCAAGTGTAATGATAATTGCAAATGGAACGATAGACCATTTAGGCATCTTAGAATCCACTAATACAGATCCAGTTTTCTTTCTAGAAGTAAAGTAATACACCGCATACAACAAGATACATGTTAGTACACAGATAACTGTATCAAAGAAATAATAGCTGAGTGCTTCAATTTGTTCATCTGTAAAGAAACTATTTCCAAGATTAACTACGACGTCTGAAACAACATTATAGATAGCAAGTGCCAGAATGATTAGCCCTATTGATCTTAGGATATTACGGCTGTTATTTTTTAATTTATCAAAATTCATAGAATGAACCTCCGTTCTTTATTATATATGAATCATGAAGTATGATAAAATCATATAATCTTAAAGTTATATGAAGTATAATCTGATTATGTGGAGGTTGTTTCTATGGCAAAAGATATGAACTATTATCTTGATACCTATCAAAAAGTAGTAAATCAAGGTGATATACAGGTTGCATATATCGAAATCATGAATTATTTTACGAAGTTACATAATTCCATCCCTTCTATGTTCACTGTCAGTGAGATTACACCCGGGTTTATGGATTTTAGTTACTTCTCTATTCATGATGCGTTTTTATATGACCGCTATCTAAAGTTTATCATTGCATTAGACCACCGCACACTTGGAATCGAACTTTGGTTAGTCTCACAAAATGAAAAAGGTAAACATGCATACAGTGTGCTTCTAGCCGATTCAGAATGGTATGACAAAATCATACATAACCCTGCTTTCGGTATGATTGAAGTTTCTATTGTAGAGCGTATTCAGCCAGATAACGCAGATGAGCAAATGCCTAGAATTCTAGATACAATTCAACAATATACTTCACGTATCGAAAGTTTTATCTATGCCGATGAAATCCACTTCCCTATCACATCCACAAAGGATACAAGTGAGACAAAATAGTTTTACTTGTGTAAAAGATAAATATCCTCTATGATATCTTCAACCTAAAAGGAGAAATTAAAATGTCAGATATTAATGTACAAGAATTAGCGAATAAAGCGATTGAAGAATTAAAGAAGAGTCCTGAAAAGTTAAAGACTTTCGCAGCAAACAATGAAGTATTAAAGGGAATCTTAGGCGATGATGGAAAGTTAACAAAGGAAGACTTTGACCGTATCGCTGCTGAAGTGAAAAAGAACGACATCGTAAAGGGTCTTCTTGGCGAAGATGGTAAGCTCGGCCTTGATGATTTACAGAAAGTAGCTAACGCAGCGAAGGTAGCTGGTGAAAACTTAATCGACAAGGCTAAAGATCTATTCAGTAAATAAAATCTTAAGAAACCACTAGTGATAAAAGCTGGTGGTTTTTTTCATTTTATTGTTATTGATGTTAGAATAGATGGTGAGGTATTTATATGAATAAAAAGACAATCCAAAAACCATTAACAAAGTTTTTGATTTTCCTTACTGTCTTATTTTTATTTAGTGCAAGTCTTGTACTATTGTTAAATAAATGGGAAGTCGTGATTAATGTTAATGGCGATCAAACAACACTAGTAGAATATAAATCAAACTATGAAGATCAAGGTGCCGTAGCCTATAAACAGGGTACGATTCTTAGTTTCCTTCGTGAAAAAATAGATGTTGAAACGAAAGGTACAGTTGATACAAGTAAATTAGGTTCTTATAAAATTGAGTATACAGCTGAAAAAGATGGATTAAAGGCATCTCAAGAACGTACAGTCGTTGTACAAGACACTACTCCACCAAAGATCACACTTACATCAAATCCCGATAGTTACACCCTCTTCAATCATCCGTACGAAGAAGAAGGATATACTGCAATTGATAATTTTGATGGTGATTTAACTGATAAAGTTGTGCGTGAAGAAAAAGATGGTGTCGTAACTTATAAAGTCATTGACTCTCACGGTAATAAAGCAACAGTAGAACGCAAGATTGTTTATGATGATCGCAAAGGTCCAGTAATTACACTTGTGGGTGGAAATGATATTACATGGATACGTGGAAATGAATTTGCGGATTCTTATACAGCTATCGATGACCTTGATGGAGATATTACTGCAAACACAGTCGTCAGTGGTAGTGTGGATGTGAATACTCCTGGTGATTATACTCTTACTTATATATGTAAGGATGCACACAACAACGAAACAACAGTTCAACGAATCGTACATGTACAAGATCTTCCTGCAAATCAAATTCAAGCAGAAGATAATAAAACAATCTACTTAACATTTGATGATGGACCAAGTGCACATACACAACGTCTATTAGATGTACTTGCAAAGTACAACATCCCAGCAACCTTCTTCGTAACTGCTTTACAACCTGATTATATCTATATGATTCAAAAAGAGGCACAAGCAGGTCACGTTGTTGCGGAGCATTCATACACGCATGATTACTCAAATGTATATTCAAGTACAGATGCCTTCTGGAATGACTTTAACGCAATGAACAACATCATCTACCAACAGACCGGAACATATGCAAATCTATTCCGCTTTCCAGGTGGATCTTCTAATACAGTCAGTCGTAACTATACCTCTGGTATCATGACAGCATTAGTAAGACAAGCTGCTTTAAAGGGCTATACTTACGTTGACTGGAATGTATCCAGCGGTGATGCGGGTGGAGCTTCCACTGCAGATGAAGTATTTGAGAATGTAACAACTCAAGTTCAAAACGCTTCCGCAAATAATCGTCCTTCTGTTGTGTTACAGCATGATTCAAAAGGTTTCTCAGTTGATGCGGTTGAACGTATTATTATCTGGGGTCTACAGAATGGATATCATTTCTCTTCTCTCACATCAGGTAGTTATACTGCACATCATGGTGTCGCAAATTAATGAGGTAATCCCGGATAAAGGGATTACTTTCTTTTTAGAATATTAAAACTGTCACCTTCCATCTTTAGAAAGTGACAGTTTTTTATTTCATATCTTTGATTAAGCTAATGCTTCGCCTAATGCTTTGCACTGTGCTAACGCACCATCATCAGGTTCATAGTTTGCCATAACACCATCTTGTACTAATACAGCTCCATCTGCTGCTACACGATCCTGCCATGTACGCATCCATTCGCCATCACCCCAACCATAGGAGCCAAATAGTCCAACCTTCTTACCAGCTAAACTACCTTCAACATCTGCGAACATTGGTTCAAAAGTGCTTTCTTCAAGCTGCTCAACACCCATAGCTGG
>CALISH010000056.1 GCA_938041275.1 uncultured Solobacterium sp. | reverse complement strand
GATAAGCTAATTGGTTATCAAACATTAATTTTTGTGGATAAAGATAATTTTCAAAAATATTACAAGACTGGAGATTTTACGGTTTTAAAGAATATTGGGATGAAAAAGGGTGATAATATTTTATATATTTACACTGCCAATATTAAAGAAGAGTACCAAGGTAGTGGTTGTATGAAAGAGATTGGAAAAGCAATCGCTTCTTGGTTAGTAGAACAGGAAGAAGAGGGATATCATGTATCGGTTGCCTATGCGGAGGCAGTGACACCAGCAGGTGTAAAGACAGTTACTGGTGGATATGAGATGGAACCGATGGAAGATGTGGATGAAACTGGTCTTGGCCATTACATTTTGAAAGATGGAATGAAAGCATATTGTAAGAAGATGCTAGAAGATAATGATTAGATAATTGTGGTTTTGTTGTTTTGATATTTACAGTGTATGTTTATAAGCCTAAAATAGTACTGGTAAGTTTTTTTAAGCCGAAGAGGATAAATATGCGAGGACTCGGAACAATCATTAATATTGCTTTAATTGTGTTAGCTGGTACATTTGGCTGCTCTTTTAGTTCTAAAATGAAAGAAAAGATGCAGGAAACCTTGTTTCTAGTTACGGGTGTTGCGGTTATTTTTATTGGTATTGCAGGTGCGATGGAACAGATGTTGTGTATCGAAAATGGTAAATTGTCACCACGCAATATTATGATGGTAATCTGTTGTTTGGCAATCGGCGCGATTGTCGGTGAGTGTTTTGACTTAGATGGAAAAATCAATCAGTTTGCAGACTATGTAAAAAAGAAAAGTAATAATGGAAATGATACCAAGTTTGTAGTTGCCTTTGTTAATACAAGCTGTGTCGTATGTATTGGGGCTATGGCAGTCATTGGGGCAATTAAAGATGGAGTTGATGGAGACATTACAGTATTAGCAGCCAAAGGTGTTATTGACTTTATCTTAGTCAGTGTGATGAGCGCCTCTCTTGGTAAGGGTTGTATGTTTTCAGCAATACCAGTCGCAATTTTTCAGGGTAGTATTACCATACTTGCGATGATGTTAAATTCTGTAGTTCCAGAAGTTGCATTAGATAATTTATCCTGTGTTGGATCAATCTTGATTTTCTGTGTTGGAGTCAATATGGTATTTGATCGGAAGATACGGGTTGCCAATATTTTGCCAGCAGTTATCATTGCGGTACTATGGGGTATGGTCTTTTAAAAAGTCGAAAGACTTTTTTATTTTTCTTAAAGTTTATAATCTCTAAACAAAAAGTTTAAAAAAGTATTGCTTTTCGCTTTGAATTTCATATAATTATTATTGTTTTGTTACTGTTAATAAATTGTTTAGTAAAACTAAACAATTGAGGAGGTTTATGATAGATATTGGACATCGTATCAAGCAGCTACGAATCAAGAATGACCTAACGCTAGAAGAATTGGCCTCAAGAACAGAACTAACGAAGGGCTTCTTGTCACAGTTGGAGCGAAATTTAACATCTCCATCCATTCAGACACTAGCAGATATTGCGGAAGCTCTTGGGGTTGATATGTCACGCTTCTTTGCGGAAGAACATGAAGAGAAGATTGTCTTTACACCAGAGGATGTGTTTGTTGATGAACAGGATGGTGTGACAACACATTGGATTGTTCCTAATGCACAGAAGAATGATATGGAACCAATCATCCTACAGCTTCAACCTGGTGCGCGTTCAAAACAAATTGAACCACATCAAGGGGAAGAATTTGGATATGTATTAAGTGGACGTATTTATCTCGTAAGAGAGGGATACAAAAAAGGCGCTGTCGTAAGACGAGGGGATACATTCTATATCCGTGGGGACGTAGTGCACTATTTAGAAAATCGTAGTAAACAATCAGCAGAAGTGCTTTGGATTAGCACACCACCGGAATTTTAGAGGGAGAATAGACATGGCAAAGAAATTGATTGAAGTAAAAAATGTTGTAAAAACTTTTGACAACCAAGTCGTACTAAAGGGAATCTCATTAGACATTTATGAAAATGAGTTTGTGACGTTACTTGGACCATCTGGTTGTGGTAAGACAACGCTCTTACGTATTATTGCTGGTTTTATTGAACCAACAGAAGGTCATGTCATCATGGATGGTGAGGATATTGCTCGCATTCCTGCATACAAGCGTGATGTAAACACAGTGTTCCAACATTATGCATTGTTCCCACACTTAGATGTTTATGACAATATTGCATTTGGCTTAAAGATTAAAAAGCAGCCAAAGGACATCATCGACCAGAAAGTACGTCGTATGATTTCTCTTGTTGGTTTAGAGGGATTTGAACATCGTGATGTCACAATGATGTCAGGTGGACAACAACAGCGTGTAGCGATTGCACGTGCACTTGTTAATGAACCAAAGGTTCTATTATTAGATGAATCTTTGAGTGCGTTAGATAAAAATCTACGTAAGGAAATGCAGCTTGAATTAAAGGAAATCCAGCGTGAGGTAGGTATTACATTTATTTTTGTTACACACGATCAAGAAGAAGCTCTAACGATGTCTGACAAGATTGTTATCTTAAAGGATGGTGTCATCGAGCAGGTTGGTTCACCAACAGAAGTTTACAACGAACCAATTAATCAATACTGTGCACGTTTCATCGGTGACTCGAATATTATTGATGGTGTAATGAAGAAGGATAATCTTGTTAATTTTGATGATGTAGATTACAAGTGTGTAGACTATGGCTTTAGTGAGAATGAACCAGTCGATATTGTAATTCGTCCTGAGGATATCGATATCGTTGCTAGAAACCGTGGCTTGTTAAATGGTGAAGTAAAGTCTGTATTATTTAAGGGTGTTCACTATGAAGTGATTGTAGAAACATCATCTGGTACATCCAAGACTGTTACCATGCACGTAACTGGAGAACATGATGTTATCAATAAAGAAGCGAAGGAACGTATTAGTGCATCTTCCTTTACGATGGACCTTGAAGACGTTGATCAATTAACAGACTCTGAAGTTATCGCTCGTGCAAATGCGCAAGCATGGACAGATGAGGGTGAGGATGTTTCCTTAACACATGTAGAATATGATGTGAAGAAGGAAATTGGCACATACTCATGTACATTCGGTACAGGTGCAGGCACAAAGATTACGGTTAAGATCAATGTAGTAAAACCAACAGCGGTCGAAGATGTAGATAATGAAGAAGGTATCCAGGCGTTCGATTTCTATCGTACAGTTGATGAAATCAAGGAATCTGTAGCGCTAGATACAGACTTGATTCGTTGGGCTGATGCATATGCCTGGAATATTGAAGATGATTCTCGTGTTGAAATCTGGGATGTGAAGTATGACTTTGATGATGAAAACATCACAGAAGGTGATTACCAGATTACATTCTCTACACAGGGTCGTGAGTTAAAGATTGAAACAACAGATAAGATTGAAGCAGGTGAAAGAATCGGATTAGAGTGGAATCCTGAGGATATCCACGTTATGAGAAAGATGGGTTAATGTGCGATGAAGTCATTTAATAAATTAATCTATCCGTATTTTGTGTGGATGATGATCATGATTGTCATTCCGATGTTCATGATTGTTATGTATGCAATGACAGTAAAGGGCAATTCCGTTTTAACACTTCAATTTACATTCGATAACTTCACTCGTTTCTTCAATGATACGATTTTCCCTAGTGTTTTATGGCGTAGCTTAAAGATGGCTTTCGTTACGACGGCAATTTGTATTCTTGTAGGCTATCCAACTGCATATATCATGGCAAAGTTAAAGAGCGGTTCACAAGCGATTATAGTGTTACTCATTACACTACCTATGTGGATCAACATGCTTGTACGTACGTATGCATGGAAGGGTATTTTAGGCTGGTTTGGCTTCAGTAGTGAAATCAGAGTATATATCGGTATGGTATACAACTTCTTACCATTTATGATTCTACAGATTTATACAGCTCTTTCTAAGATTGATAAGAATTTATTGATTGCCGCAAGCGATTTAGGTGCGGATAATAAGCAGACATTCTTGCGTGTTACATTACCGCTTTCTTTAAGTGGTGTTGTAAGTGGTATTACTTTGGTATTCTTGCCAGCAGTATCAAGCTTCTTCATTCCTAAGCTACTTGGCGGTGGTCAGTACGTATTGATTGGCAACTTGATTGAAGATTACTTCATCAAGACTGGTGACTGGAACTTTGGCTCTGCAATCAGTTTGATTATGGCAATCATCATCTTGATTTCGATGTATATCACAAAGAAATTAGATAAAGAACCAGCAGAGGAGGCAGACTAATGGAAAAGAAAAATTCTATTTTCGGGAAGTTTTATCTTGCCCTCATCATGGCATTCTTCTATTTGCCAATTCTTTATGTAGTATTCTTTAGTTTTAACCGTTCTAAATCACTGACTCGCTTTACTGGTTTCTCATTACGTTGGTATGAGAATATGTTCAATAACCGTTCTATCTTAGAGGCAATCTATTACACGGTTTTGTGTGCGGTACTTGCGACATTGATCTCTACACTCATTGGAACAATCACAGCAATTGGTCTTTCCAAATCTAAGCGTATTACACGTGAGTTATTCCAACAGGTAAATAACTTGCCAATGTTAAACCCAGAAATCGTTACTGCGATTGGCTTGATGTTGTTCTTTACATCATTAAGAATTCAAACTGGATTTACTACGATGTTATTAGCACATATTGCTTTCTGTACACCATATGTAATCCTATCAGTATTACCGCGTTTACGTCGTATTGATAAGAACATGGCAGAGGCTGCGTTAGACTTAGGCTGTACACCATGGCAAGCGATGTGGAAGGTTATCATCCCACAGATTAAGGGTGGTATTATTGCGGGTGCACTTGTGGCATTCTCAATGTCCTTCGATGACTTTGTTATATCCATGTTTACGACAGGACCTGGTGTCTCCAATATCTCTATCTATGTATATGCAAACGTAAAACGTGTTAACCCAACAATTAATGCGTTAAGTGCGATTATTGTTTATGTCATCACAGTTGTACTCATTGTTGTAAATGTTGTACCTATGATCAATGAAAGAAGAAAGGCAAAGTTAAATGCGCAAATTACAGAATCTAACTAAATTAGTATTATGCGCTGCACTTGTAGCTCCACTTGCTGGCTGTGGTGGAGATGATGAAAGTGCAGTAAAGCAAGTTGGCGACGCAAAAGAAATGTTTGGCTGTAACGTTATCAATGTATTCAATGCTGGAGAATATATCGGTGATCGAGTGATTTCTGACTTTGAAACAATGTACAACGCAAAAGTTAACTACGATCTATTTGAGTCCAATGAGATGATGTATACAAAGTTACTTGGTGGCTCATCCTATGATGTGCTTGTGCCTAGTGACTATATGATCGAACAGTTACTAGCTGAGAAGATGTTACAACCACTGGATAAAAAATCTTATGAAAATCTTGGCTTACTCAATCCATCTGTTGTAGAGTCCCAAAAGGGATTTGACCCAACTCTTGAATATTCTGTACCATATTTCTGGGGCAATGTTGGTCTTGTTTACAATAAAACAACAGTTGATGAAAAGGATATTGAAGAGGAAGGTTGGAACATTCTCAAAGATCCTAAGTATAAGGGAAGAATCTTCTTCTACGATTCACAGCGTGATGGCTTCATGATTGCGTTCAAGGCACTTGGTTATTCCATGAATACAAATGACCCGAAGGAAATTCAGGAAGCGTATGAATGGCTATCGGAGATGAATGCAACGATGGAACCTGCATATGTTACAGATGAAGTCATCGATGGCATGATAAACGCGGAAAAAGATATCGCTGTAATGTATTCAGGAGATGCTACAAACGTTCTTACAGAAAATATGGATATGAGCTGGGTAGCCCCTAAACAAGGCA
This sequence comes from uncultured Solobacterium sp., assembly GCA_938041275.1. GTDB lineage: Bacteria > Bacillota_I > Bacilli_A > Erysipelotrichales > Erysipelotrichaceae > Bulleidia. Next base: position 10,779 of record CALISH010000056.1, on the reverse strand, counting down.
CAAACATTTGGATTGACGCAATGGTTATTCCAAAGAATAGTAACTGTCCAGGACTTGCCAATAAGTTTATTGATTACATCATCAGTGAAAGTGTTCAGACACAGAACTCAGAGTGGGTTGGATATACACCAGTTGATTTAAGTGTTCAAGAAGAACTTGCAGGACCAGATGGTGAATTCTTTGAAAATCCAGCATACGTTCCACGTACAGGATATAAATTAGATGAAACATTCCATTTCGATGAGCAGCTCAAGGCAAAACTCTCTGACTTGTGGAATAAGGTCAAAGTACAGTAATCGCTCACTTTCAAAAAATTACAAAAATATCTGTAAACTAGAAATAAAAAGTGATATACTTCTATTGCATTCAGTGAATGCTTTCAGTATAATAATAAAGCGCTGTAATTTACAGGGCTTGGTTCCTTAGCCAAGTGGTAAGGCAGCAGACTGCAACTCTGCGAGCGCCGGTCCGACTCCGGCAGGAACCTCCACGGAGATGTGGCGGAATCGGCAGACGCAACGGACTTAAAATCCGTTGTCTGAAAGGACGTATGGGTTCAAGTCCCATCATCTCCACCATCAAAAATGCTTACTTCGGTAAGCATTTTTATTTATACGATGATAAAAGAAAAGTGATGGGTGTCCATCACATTAAACGAGGCAATACGATACAAAGAAGAATGAGTACAATACTAGCAAATAGTGGAGTATTGTGATGTTTACTTCTTTCTAGGAGGATACGTTTACGATAAGCTGCGTACGTTGGATCTAAGTCCTTACTTCTTTGGAATTCAAGAGAGGAGAAATCACCCTTGAGCCAAGCCTGTCTAAATGTTCCAACGAAGAATAGAATGGCCGTTAGAATTCCGAGACTATTTAAAAAACCAAAACGAAATGGTTGTTTTACGATACCAACAATCACTGAAATCAGTATTACACATCCTACGTAAACCCATACTTTGATATCCCTAAATGGGAGAATTAACTTTTTTAACATGGTTACATTTTAACCGATATTTTGAACATGACAATATCCTTGATTATGATTTGTTGAAAATGTGTACTTATTTACAGAAATACGATGTAAACCGCATGGATAGCGTTGTTTATCATTTTTAGGAATGATATAATAAGAATCATAAAAAGGGAGATTGTATATGGTATTCAACAAGATTAAAGAATTCGTCGCACCAGTAGATGAAGACGAAGATGAAGGCGAAGAATTACAATTCACAGGAAGAGAGGTACAACCAGTGAGTACTTACGAGTCAAAACAAACAAATTTGAATAACATTTCTAAAAATACACAAATGGTAATGTTCGAGCCAAGAAGTTTCGAACAGGCTGAGGAGATTGCACGTCACTTAAAACAAACACGTGGCTGTATTATCAATCTGCACCGTTTACAAAGAGAATATGCTCAACGTACAATTGATTTCTTATCTGGTGTTGTATTCGCATTAGATGGAACAATTCAGAAGGTTGGTCATAATGTTATCTTCTGTGCTCCAAGAAATGTTGGTGTTGAAGGTAATATCTCGCTTGATAAGGGTGAAGATGAATAATCTAGGGAATTACGATTCTCTGATTGCACATTTACACGACCTAAAAGAAAAGAGTGAACGTTGGCATAAGAATGTTTGTTCTGCATTCTTAACAGAAGAAGAACAAGCTATTGTCCAAAAGATATTCACTCCATCACGCTTTGTCCGCTATGAGGGCGGATATGATGATGCACGTAAAAAGAAAGTCATCTTTCTCTATGATGAGAAGGATGGCTTTTCAGATATTGTATGCATGAAGGCTAAAATCGATCAACGCTTTCGTACGATAGGGCATCGAGATGTATATGGAGCTATCATGAATCTACAGATAGGGAAGAGTAGTTTTGGGGACTTTTGGATTGAAGATGATGCAATCTATCTCTATACATCTGAGCAGATGGTTGATTTTATCAAAGATCACTTGATTCGCATCAATCAGTTAACGGTATCGTTTGAAAAGATTGATGAACATCCAAAACAAGTGTTTAAAACCAAAGAGATTTCATTGGTTGTGGCAAGTGAAAGAGCGGACGCGCTGGTGGCTGCTTTAACCCATTCTAGTCGTAGTGATGCGAAGGATTTAATACGTAAAGGATATGTGCAGGTAAATCATATCGAACTTGAAGAGCCTGATAAAATATGCAATAATGGGAGTGTTATTTCTATACGTGGAACGGGTAGATTTACCTTCTTAGGCTTTAGCCGCAAGACACGTACAGGGAGAATCGTTGCAGAATTTCTGCAGAATATATAAGAGGAGAGAACATGACGACACGAAGACCGACATTTCGTATCATGAAAAATGGTTATGATCGGTTTGCGGTTGATGATGTGATGGAGCAATACGCTGCGCAAGTTGCCTTCCTACAGAGAAAGTTAGAACTCTACCAGGAACAGATGGTTGAGACAACGGAGAAGTTGGAGGAATTACAGACACGCTACAATGAGCTTGAGCGTTCGGTAGATGTGCGGAAAGATGCGGCCGACAGTATTACCAGATTATCTTTGCAGGAAGCTAACGATGTGATGGCAAGAGCACAGAATAACGCTGATGAGATTGTCAAAGAAGCTTTATCCGTTGCGCGTTCCATATTGCTGGATCTATCGCAACTGTATACTGAAGCTGGTGAGGTTAAGAGTGACCTAAGCCAACAGCTAACCGATTTACAAAAGAGTTTAGATAACTTTAAACTTCCAAAACTTCCAGATATGGATTGGTTGGAAGAATCTGATAAAGAATTGCATTGATCAGGACATGCTTTAACAGAAGTGGATTGATAAGAGAGTTCGTGTATGCTGAAAACGAACATGAAGCCTGTTAATAGAATCACCTGTGAGCAATCGTACATTCTGCGTTAAAGAAGTAATGAGTGTATGACAGTAATGTCATAAACTAAGGTGGTACCGCGTTTAGACGTCCTTAGATTTTTGAGGACGTTTTTATTTTTATAAAGAGGAGGGTCATATGGACTACAAAGATACGCTAAACATGCCAAATACAGATTTTGAGATGCGTGGTAATCTTGCACAGAAAGAACCGGGTATTTTAAAGAATTGGCAACAAGACAACTATTATCAAAACTTACTAAAACATCACAAGGGACAGAAGGCATTTATCTTGCATGATGGTCCTCCATACGCAAATGGCAACCTGCATGCAGGTACAGCCATGAACCGTACAATCAAGGACTTCATTATTCGTAGCCATGCGATGTCAGGTTACTATACACCATTCTTTCCAGGATGGGATACACATGGATTACCAATCGAAAATGCTATCCAGAAATTAGGCGTTGATCGTAAGGCATTATCTGCCGCGGAATTTAGACGTAAATGTGAGGAATATGCACATGAACAAATTGCACAGCAGATGGAAACAGAAAAGCGTTTAGGTCAGATTGCAGATTATGAACATCCATATATCACACTGAAGAAAGAGTTTGAAGCGCGTCAGATTCAGTCTTTCGCAACGATGGCTTTAAAAGGAATGATCTTCCAAGGACTAAAACCTGTTTATTGGTCACCATACAATGAGACAGCGGTTGCGGATTCTGAAATTGTTTATAAGGATGTTAAAGATGCGACAATTTACCTCAAATTCCCAATTGCGGATGGTAAGGGTGTATTAACTGCAGATGATAACTTTGTAATCTGGACAACAACACCTTGGACAATTCCATCAAATATGGCTGTATCTGTTCATCCAGACTTAGAATATGCATTAGTCAAGACAAGTGCAGGTAATTTAGTTGTTCTTGCAAAGTTCGTCGACAGTTTGCTTGAAAAATCCAATCTTGAAAATCTAGGTATCCTTAAGACATTTACAGGTAAGGAAATCGAAGGTGTTACATATCACCATGTTGTATTAGATAAGGAATGTCCATGTCTTTTAGGTACACATGTTACAGATGAAGATGGTACTGGTGTTGTACATACAGCTGGTGGTCACGGTATGGATGACTATCTTGTATGTATGAAGAATGGTATGCCACCAATCTGTACAGTTAATGAACGTGGCTATATGAATTCAGGAGCAGGCACATACCAAGGTATGTTCTTTGAGGATTGTTCAAAGGCTATCATTCATGACATGAGTGAAAAGGGCTACTTACTAAAAGTTGAAAATATTACTCACTCATACCCACATGATGACCGTTTAAAGAAGAAGGTTATCTTCCGTGCGGTGAAACAGTGGTTCTGTTCAATTGAAAAAGTACGTGAGCAAGCATTGGATCAGATTAATAACCACGTTAAGTGGCATAACTCCTTTGGTCAAAAGCGTATGAATAATATGATTGCGGATCGTGGAGACTGGTGTATCTCTAGACAGCGTCTATGGGGTGTTCCAATTCCAATTATCTATTGTGAAGATAACTCACCAATCATGGAAAAGGAAGTCTTTGATCATATTGCTGAACTTATGAATGAATATGGTTCAAATGTTTGGTTTGAAAGAGACGCAAAAGATTTATTACCAGAAGGATATACGAATGAAAAGTCACCAAATGGTGAATTCCGTAAGGAAACAGATATCATGGATGTATGGTTTGATTCTGGTTCAAGCTGGAACGAATTAATTGCTCGTGGGGATAGTTATCCATGTGATTTATACTTTGAAGGTTCTGACCAGTATCGTGGTTGGTTTAACTCCTCACTCATCGTTTCAACAGCAGTCAATGGTACAGCTCCATATAAGGAAGTTCTATCCCATGGTTATGTTGTAGACTCAAAGGGTGAAAAGATGTCTAAGTCTGTTGGTAATGTTGTAAACCCAATGGATATCATCAACCAGAATGGTGCTGATGTATTCCGTCTTTGGGCTATGTCCTCAGACTTTAAGGAAGACTTAAAGCTAGGTCCAAGCAATATCAAGCAGGTTTCTGATCAGTATCGTAAGATTCGTAATACATTCCGTTTCTTACTGGGTAATGTAAATGGAGAAGATTTCAATCCATCAACAGATATGGTTGCCTTTGAAAATCTTGAACGCGTTGACCAACAGGTTCTTGTGTTACTCAATGACTTGGTCAAAGATGTACGTAAGGATGTATTGGAGTACAATTACTTATCCGCAAATAAGCATCTGATGTACTTCATGGTTAATATCTTATCTTCTTACTATTGTGATTTTACAAAGGATATCTTATATGTAAGTGCCAAGGATGATCATCGCAGAAGACAAGTACAGTCTGTATACTGGAACTGTGCAGATGCGCTTGTAAAACTTTGGGCTCCATTCTTAGCATTTACTGCTGAAGAAATCTGGACACATTTCTCACATCTTGGCACAAACTCTGTACATTACGAAGAATTCCCAGAAGTGAAGGAATACGCAAAAGCTGAAACATTACGTGATGAAATCAAACGTCTATTAGATGTTCGTGCTCTTGTCACAAAGGCAAATGAAGAAGCACGTAATGAAAAACTAATCGCTTCTAGCCAAGAAGCGAAGATACTTCTTACTCTTCCAAAGGAAGACAAGGAACTTGTAGAAAAGAATCTAGGTGCTGCAGTAGCACAATGGTTAATTGTTTCTCAGGTTGAACTTGTAGAAGGTGAAACAGCCGTGAAGGTTGAAAAGGCTAGTGGTCAAAAGTGTCCACGTTGTTGGAACTATGATGAACATGTGGATGAAAATGGACTGTGTCCAAGATGCCATGCTGTTATGGAAGGCTATAAACTCATTCATCAAAATTAAATACATAAAGCATGCATGTAGTGCTCTCTATATGCATGTTTTTTTTAGGTAAAAGAAAAGCGGCAGGTTACTGCCGCTGCTGTATGTTATAGTTCAATCTTCTTGAATTGTTCCCAAGGTAAGTAAGGCTTACCAAAGTGTCCATAGTTTGTAGTCTGTGTATAAATAGGTCTTTCAAGATCTAGTTCCTTGATCATGTTTTTAACTGAGAAGTTGAAGTTCTTCTTCACAATTTCTTCTAATTCTTCATCACTATACTTCGAAGTATTGAAACTGTTGACATTGATAGAGATAGGGTTAGGTTCACCAATTGCATATGCTAGTTCAATCTGGCACTTCTTTGCTAGACCGTTAGCTACGATGTTACGGCAAACATAACGTGCGTAGTAAGCAGCAGAACGGTCAACCTTAGTAGGGTCCTTGGATGAGAAACATCCACCACCAATAGGTGCGTATCCACCGTATGTATCTACTACAATCTTACGTCCCGTTGTACCGGAATCACCCCAGCTACCACCAACAACAAAGGAACCGGATGGGTTGATAAAGAACTTCGTATTTTCATCAATGAGTTCAGGTTTTACAACTTTATCAATGACTTCTTTGCGGATTAGTTTCTTTAATTCTTCTTGTGTAATATCTTTACTGTGTTGTGTAGATACGACGATTGTTTCAATTCTCTTGAGTTCACCGTTGTCATATTCTACTGTAACCTGTGTTTTTCCGTCAGGTCCTAATAGTGTAGGGTTTTCACGACGAACCTGTTCAAGACGCTTTGCGAGCATATGTGCACAGTCGATTGCAAATGGCATATAAGACTTTGTCTCATCACTTGCAAAACCAAACATGATACCTTGATCTCCAGCGCTGTATTCTTGATGACCTACAGCGGAGTTGATTTCTGCAGATTGCTTGTTTACCTTTAGGATAACATTGTATTCTTCAGGGTAACCAATATCCTTTAAAACTTTCTTTGCGATTGCGGCGTAGTCGATGATTGCAGTTGTACCAGCTTCACCATAGATGAAGATTGTATCGTCCTTGATGGTAGCTTCAACAGCCATATGTGCTTTTGGATCTTGTTCCAACGCTGCGTCCAAGATAGAATCCGCAATCAAATCACAGATTTTATCTGGGTGACCACTTGTAACAGATTCGGATGAGAAATAATACTTTGACATAATAAAAACCTCCTTCGTTTTGTCTTTTTCATGCGACAGATGAAAGAGGATATATAACTCATTTAACTCTTTCCTTATCGATGTCAGCAGTACCACCTTGCTGGAAGCAGTAGGTTGGTGTGAGGTTATGGAGCTGACTCTCTACCTCAGTTCTTGATAAAAGACGTTATTATTAAAACACTAGAAAGAATGCTTGTCAATTGATATGTTCGTGTTCAAAGACAATCTAAAACTGGTATAATCATTATGGAGGTTTTTGCGTATGAAATGGTCTAAATTAAAAGAAGAAACAATTGAAAATATCAAAGCTTTTTCAATATCAGGGATTCTTGTTGTAGCGTTTTACACGTTAATAAATAATGTTGAGCCTTTATATGGTGTATGCCAGGCAATCTTTGTGGCACTTTCACCATTTATTTATGGAATCGGGATTGCTTTCTTGCTGAACCCGCTAAGAAAGATTATTGAGTATAGTTGGTTAGAGAAGACAAAACTAAAGCCACGTACAAAGAAAGTTATCGCTTCCTTTGGGGCATTATTAATTGGGATTATCATGTTGTTTATATTCTTCTCTATTCTCATTCCGCAGATGATTTCTTCCATCCAAACCTTCCTGTCCTCTTTTGAAGGATATGTAGATACTGCTCGTAACTTCTTTGAGTCTAACAACTTCTTCAGCGATGACTTATTGAAGACCTTAAATCCTGTCATCGATAAAGGTGTCAGTATGTTAGGAGATTGGGTATCAAATATCGCAAGTAGTTTAAATGCTATCTTAATGTACAGTGTGATTTTTGCTAAGGGCGTGATGAACTTCTTGATCGGTATGATTATCGCATTATATATTCTTCTGGATGAGGTAAATCTCAAACGTCAAATAAAGAAGGTATTATATGCACTTCTTCCAGAGAAGACGACAAAGAGTATCTTAAGAACAACTCGTTTAACGATCAATACATTCAATAGTTTTGTTGCGGGTAAAGCGGTAGACTCTTTAATTATTGGCATTCTCTGTTATATTATCCTATCATTTATGAAGATGCCATATACACCACTGATTAGTGTTGTCGTTGGTGTTACAAATATGATTCCTGTATTTGGTCCATTCTTAGGAGCGGTTCCAAGTATTCTGATTCTATTATTGGTTGATCCGTTTAAAGCATTGGAATTTTCAATCTTTATTCTAATTCTGCAACAGGTAGATGGTAATATTATTGGCCCACGTATTCTAGGTGGTGCGGTTGGCTTACCAACGTTATATGTCATGTTCGCTATTATTATTGGTGGTGCGTTATTTGGTATTGTTGGTATGTTTGTCGGTGTACCTGTCTTTTCGGTTATCTTTGTATTGGTAAGCGAGTTTATCCATCGACAATTGGATAAGAAAAATATCACAGTACAATAAAAACTGCAGTAGTTACTCATCCATAAGGAAGAGTGCCCTGCAGTTTTATTTTTAAATATTAAATAAGATATCTTCGTAAGATGGTAATTTGTAGAATTCTCTAGCTGCGATTTGTTCGTATGCATCTACGGATGCCCTTAGTTTATCCATAAGGGGATTGATCTTGTAGTAGATGTTTTGCCCGATTTCAAATGTATTACCAGTCGCAGTTACTTTTTGCCAAGTATCTTCTAATGCTTGAATTGCTTGGTAGGTTTGATCAATCAACGTCGAAATAGCGCTAGCGTGATCACGAATGAACTTTGGTGTATTCTTACCACTTGTGTTAATAGTATCATTGTAGAACTTCAGTTCTGCGATTTGAGAAGGAAGGATATCTTTGCGTGCCATTTCAATCATTGTGCGAACTTCAATACCCATAATCTTTTCGTATTGTTCCTGCAAGATGATACGGTTAGCTGCTAGTTCTTTTTCGGAGTAGATATTTAGGGAAGTAAAGAGGTTGATGACGGAAGAATCATTAAGAACTTCTGTGGATTCGATAAAACTCTTTACATTTGGCAAGCCTCTACGCTTAGCTTCCTTTTCCCATTCTTCGCTATACCCATCCCCGGAGAAGAGAATTCTCTTGTGCTTTTCAATTAAGTTACGACAGATTGTTAATGCTTTTTCACGAATGTCTTGAATATACTTGATGCCTTCAAGTTCATCCGCAATCTGATTGAGAGATTCTGCCATGATAGCGTTCAATACAGTATTTGAGAAAGACGCACTCATCGATGAGCCGAGCATTCTAAACTCAAACTTATTACCAGTAAAGGCAAGAGGAGAAGTACGGTTACGGTCGGTGTTATCGTGAGGGATATAAGATAATCCTGTTACAGGATTAAAAATAGCTTTTTCTTCTTGTGTAGTTTGTTTCTTACGGTTCTTTGTATAAATATCGTAGAGGATATTCTCGATATAACTTCCAAGATAAATTGAAATGATTGCTGGAGGTGCTTCATTAGCACCCAAACGATGATCATTACCTGTACAGGATGCACTTAATCGAAGTAAGAGAGGGTATGTATCAACTGCACGAATAAATGCACAGACAAATAATAAGAAGCGGATGTTTTCGGCTGGCTTATCACCTGGGGAGAATAGGTTTTGTCCATCATCTGTGATGATGGAGTAGTTATCATGTTTACCGGAACCATTTATACCTTGGAATGGTTTTTCATGTAAGAGACATGCAAAGCCATGTTTCTTAGCTGTCTCACGTAGGATATCCATAATGAGGTGGTTTTGGTCAACTGCCACATTACCATTTGTAAAGATAGGTGCTAATTCAAATTGTCCAGGTGCAACTTCGTTGTGCTCTGTTTTGGCATAGATACCTAACTTCCAAAGTTCTTGATTGGCTTCCTTCATAAAGGCTGCTACACGTGGTGGAATTGCGCCAAAGTAATGGTCATCTAATTCCTGTGTCTTAGGCGATGGTGCACCAAACAAGGTGCGACCAGTAAAGCGTAAGTCTAGACGACGATCAAAGTATTTACGGTCGATCAGGAAGTACTCCTGTTCAAGGCCTACGGAAATATCACAACTCTTAACATCTTTATCACCAAGAATATTTACAACGCGTGTTGCGGCTTTGCTGAGGGCTTCTAATGACTTTAATAGAGGGTCTTTCTTATCTAATGCTTCACCGCTATACGATACAAAGACAGTAGGGATACAGAGGATGTTATCGCGAATGAATACCGGACTCTTTACATCCCAATAGGTATATCCGCGTGCCTCAAATGTTGTACGTAAACCACCGTTAGGAAAACTTGAGGCATCTGGCTCACCTTTGATCAGCATCTTTCCAGAAAATCGAGCAAAGGGCTCGCCGTTCATATCTGGCTCTAAGAAACTATCATGTTTTTCGGCTGTGCCACCTGTCATAGGTTGGAACCAGTGTGTAAAGTGAGTTACACCATTATCAAGTGCCCAAAGTTTCATTGCATGGGCAATCGCATCTGCAGTGATACGATCGAGCATTCCTTCATTTGCGACTGTCTTCTTCCAAGAAAGATAAACAGGACGAGGTAGGCGACTCTTCATCTCTTTTTCGCCAAATACTTTAGAACCAAAATCTTTGAATAGGTCTTCCATAGAATCTCCTTTTTGTTATGAAAAATTTATAACGTTTTGAAGGATGTTTCAATATAAAATTTAGAATTTTATATCATTTCTATAAATTTTCTTTCGATTTCTTTGGAATTTTTATAGAAATGACAGAAAACACGAAAATAAAATAAAAAATGCAGAAAATTTTTCTACATTTTAATAATATGGGTTAAATTCGTTGAAATCATTTGTCTCTAATAAACGAACATCATGTACTTCTGGTACTTCATCTAATAAGATAGCTTTAATACCATCGTTTAATGTGGAATCCATTACCATACACCCATTACAT
>CALISH010000055.1 GCA_938041275.1 uncultured Solobacterium sp. | reverse complement strand
GCCCCATCCTTCTTTACAATCGTTTTTTCAACACCCCATCTAATTTTGGAGCGCCTAAATTACAGTGTCCAAGAAATTGGGTTCACTTCAAATCACTCCTTTTTTGTTTATTCAGCGTGTGTTAAATTACGTTCTTCCGCATCATAATATACAGGATTTACTAGACGGATATAACATTCATCACCCACTGCCAATACTTGATGGTGTGGTGCCTGAATCTTTAATTCCTGTGTACCTAAACTTACATAGTATTCTGTATATTCAGATAAGATAATACGCTTTGTAATCTTTGTCTTGATACCAGACTCATGATTGATTTCAATCTCACTTGGTCTTGTCGCAAGCTTTACAGCCTTATCCATGTGTTGAATTGTACATGGTAATGGTTGTGTTGTATCACCTTCGGCATACACCTTACCATCTCTATATTCAACCTTTGTAAAGTTTGATTCACCTAAGAAGTTATGTACGAATAAGCTTACTGGCTTGTTATAGAGTTCTTGTGGAGTTCCAATTTGGATGATTTCACCCTTGTTCATAACAAGTAGACGATCAGATAACGCTAAGGCTTCTGATTGGTCATGTGTTACGAACACGATAGTGAAGTTGTATTCCTTTTGTAGACGCTTGATTTCAAAACGCATACTCTCTCTTAGCTTTGGATCAAGGTTAGATAAAGGTTCATCTAATAATAAGATACCTGGGTTAACAACAATAGAACGTGCTAACGCAATTCTCTGCTGCTCACCACCAGATAAATCAGATGGGAATACCTTTGCTTGGTCTAATAAGTTTGTCTGCTTAAGCGCAAGATTTACACGTTCTTCAATCTCTGCCTTTGGACGCTTTTGAACCTGTAATGGGAAGGCAACGTTATCAAATACGTTTAAGTGTGGCCATACTGCAAATGCCTGGAACACCATTCCTAAGTTACGGTGTTCAGGTGGAACGTATAAGTTCTTCGCCTTGTTAGATACAACCTTACCCTCTAAACGAATTTCACCTTCACTTAAATCTTCAAAACCTGCAAGCATACGTAAAGTTGTTGTCTTTCCACATCCAGAAGGACCTAAGAATGAGAAACATTCTCCCTTCTTGATTGTTAGGTTGAAGTTATTCACCGCTGTGACTGTACCTAAAGTTTTAGTCGTATAATCTTTTCTTACATTAATTAATTCAATCTGATTCATATTTATACGCCCTTTCTTTCTTTAGTAATAAAGTTAATAATCCAGTTCACAACAACAATCAATAAAATTGTTAGAGTTGCAAGTGCTGAAGCCTGTGTAATATATCCATCACTACGTAACATGTAGATGGCAACACCCAATGTTCTTGTATATGGTCCATACAAGAGTGAACTTGTTGTTAATTCACGCATTGCTGGTAAGAAGATCAGGAAGAAACCTGATAACATCGCAGGACGAATGAGTGGAAGTGTAATATCCTTGAGGGATTCTGTATGAGAAGCACCGCAAGAACGTGAAGCCTCTTCCAATGATGGGTGTACCTGTCTTAAGGCAGCGGAAGCTGCGTTCATAGAGAACGACAAGTAACGTGCAATATATGCAATGAAGATAATCCATAGCGTGTTATATAGGTTGATATTCAGGATCTTTCCAGACCATGCAAGAATGACACCGATTGCAAGTACTGTACCTGGTAAAGAGTATGGAAGTGTAGCTAAGAATTCCAAAGCACCCTTTCCCTTTGGCTTGATCTTGATGATTACATACGCGATCATTACACCCAGTAACATTGCAAAGATACCTGAGCTTACTGCTAGGATCAAGGAGTTGGAAACACCATCACGAACCATCTTGTTGTTGAATAAGATATTTGTGTAGTTGCTGAAGTCGAAGTTACTTGGAACAAGTGGTAGACCATAAGACTTCAATAGACCAACTAAGAAGATCATTCCTAATGGTACAACAACGATGATAACTAATGTCACGATAGAGATAATCAAGAGAGGAATCTTAGCGGAACGTAATTTAATCACTGTTGGGCGCATACTCTTACCCTTGATGATGTCATAGCTTCCAGACTTCAAGATAGCCTTCTGTAATACAAGCGCTACAGATACAACAACAACCAATAAGATTGATAGAATTGTCGCTTCACGAATACCTTGGAAGTCACCAGCTGCACGGTTAATCAGCTGGAAGATACGTGTTGGTAATGTGTAGATGTTCTGTGAGAATCCTAAGATAGAAGGAACACCAAAGTGTGATAATGATGAAATCATGATCAATAACGCACCAGATGAGATTGCAGGCTTAACAAGTGGTAATGTAATCTTACGAATAACATAACCCTGTGAAGCACCAGCAATACGTGCAGATTCTTCAAGCGTTGGGTCCATTCTTTCTAATGCACTTACTACTTGCATGAATACAAATGGGAAGTAGTAAGAAACTTCAACGAAGATAATTCCCCAGATGGAGTTGATGTTAATAGGTGCCTTTGTTAAGTGGAAGGTAGTCATTAACCAGTTGTTTAAATATCCACCTCTACCCGATAACAATAAGTCCCAAGCCATGGCTCCAAAGAATGGAGGAAACATGTATGGAATACTAAACAATGCTCGCATGAATCCCTTCATCGGAATATCACTACGTCCAAGTAACCATGCATAGAACAAGCCCATGATAGTACCGAAAATTGTTACCCAGAATGCAATGGTAATTGTATTCCACATCGCACCGATGTTTTCTTTATTTAATAGAACTTTGAAGAAGCTATCTAATGCTAGTTTTCCATCCACGAATAAAGCATTCACAATAATGGAGGCAACCGGAACGATCGCAATAATCGCAAGAATGATAAAGCTTGCGATAATCATAATTTTATCTAAAGAAAACTTACGACCATCTAGCGCAGCTAAATCATTATTTAATGTTTTACGCTTAAACATTATGCCTCCTCCTTTTCATAATAGAACTTACGAACAAACTTCAAGCCAACTTCTTGGCCTTCCTTTGCTTTGCCGTACTTCATTACATCTAAAGCAGATTGTTGAAGACGGATTTGTTTATCACCTAATTGAATAAAGTAGTTTGTAATATTTCCTAGGAAAGTTTCTGTAACTACCTTACCCTTAATAGGACTTTCGTTATCAAATACTGCATCCATTGGTCTAAATGCTAATTGATATGCCTTTGTTGGATTTTCCAGCGCAGACTTATCATCTAGCTTCACTAAACCATTCTGTGCATTGATATATACGCCATCTTCTTTCGCTACAACATCTACGAAGTTAGAAATACCTACAAATTCAAAGATATAACGATCCTTAGGCTTCATAACGATATCGTAATCATTACCTAACTGACGGATATTACCCTGTTGGTCCATAATCGCAAGACGATCACATAACTCTAAAGAAGCTTCTTGGTCATGAGAGATATAAACGATTGTTGTACCAATTGTCTTTTGAATTTCACGAATTTCCTTCAACATCTCTTGACGTAGTTTCAAGTCTAAGTTAGTAATTGGCTCGTCTAAAACAATTAATTCTTTTGATGATACAAGTGCACGAGCAATCGCTACACGCTGCTGTTGTCCACCAGATAACTGTGAAGGTAGATGGTTTGCATAAGTTTCCATCTGTACCTGCTTGAGCGCATTCATTGCGATTTCCTGCATTTGTTTCTTATCCATTCTCTTCTTCTTTAATGGATACTTTACGTTTTCCAATACTGTTAAATGTGGCCATACCGCATAGTCTTGGAATACAACGCCAATATTTCTTCTTTCTGGTGGGATATTAATTCTCTTTTTAGCGTCGAAGACACAAGTTTCTCCAATAAAAATGGACCCTGTTTCAGGCTTGATAAAACCACAGAGAAGTCTAATCAATGTAGTTTTACCGCACCCTGAGGGTCCAATTACACCCATAATTTCGCCATCATTTACTTCTAATGATAGGTTTTGGATAATCTTTTTGTCTCCATAGCTAAAAGATACGTCGTTAAATTGTACTTTTGCCATGGTTTTCTCCTAGTTGTTTATTTGAAAATCTTGTCGAACTTCTCTAAGATTTCTGCGCTCTGTTCAGCGATTGCCTTATCATCCGCAACCATTGCACGAGCGATAATTTCATCTAATGATAGTGTGCCTTCCTTCTTAACATCTCCACGGATTGGCATTGTGTCATTTTTCGCAAGAATTTCTTGTCCTTCCTTAGAAAGGATGTAGTCATATAAAGCCTTACCACCTTCTGGGTTTGGTGAGTCTTTGAGTAATGCGATTGGACTAGATACAGCGATTAGATCCTTTTCTGGATATGTGAAACGAATTGTAGAACCCTTATCTGCTAGAGATTGTGTAACGTAGTCAACACCAACTGCTACCTTATAAGCTGCTGCAGCTACCTTTGTATGTGTAGAAGTTGTACCTGATTCTAATTCAGCACCATGTTCCTTTAACTTCTCGAAGAATTCAACACCATATTCTGGATTGTTCATCAAGCTAGCTACTAAGTAGAATGTTGTTCCAGATTCACCTGGGTCTGTCATAACGATTTGGCCCTTGAAGTCATCCTTTAATAAGTCTTTCCAAGTCTTTGGAACTTCATTTTCTGGAACTGTATTTGTATTTGTTGTTAATCCCATAACTACAAGACGTGCGCCTGTATAGAAGTGTTCTGGATCTTTGAACTTTTCATCGATATTAGCAGCTTCTGGAGATTCATAAGCTTCTAAGATACCCTGTTCCTTGAATGTTACATAGTTGGATGGGTCACCAATCCATACTAAGTCAGTTGCGATTTGACCAGACTGCTTTTCTGTCGCAATCTTTGTCGCAACCTTAGATGTGCCAGCTGCGTAATAGTCTAAAGAATACTCTGGGTGAGCAGCTTCAAATCCCTCTTTCAAAGCTTCTAATTGTTGTTCCTTTAATGATGAGTACAACATAACCTTTGACTTTCCACCTGAGTTTGTGTTTTCAGTTGTTGTTGTGGAAGTTGTTGCAGGTTTATTTGTGCATCCAATTAACATTGCGGATGCCGCAAGTAGTAAGAAAAATTTTTTCATGATTTCTTTCCTCCTGAGTTCACTTACTAATCATATTGTAGGAAGACTCAAACATATTTAAAACTTAAAAATTGTGATATTATGTGAATATCAAATATTTAAACATCCAGAAAAGTGCCTATTATATGAATGAATCCACAAAACTACAAAATAGTATCGATAGATTACGTAAGCGATTAATTCTCATTGTCGCGTTATTTTTTATCTTCGTCAGCCTACTTCTACTCAAAAATATTAATGATTCTAGAAAAAAGAGTCTGATTGATTATCACTTAAGTACCCAAGAAAGCTTTAAAAATCTGATGGCCCACTCATTGGATACGGTTCGTTATGCTGCCTATAATACATTCTACTCCAGTGAAGCTATCAGTCTACGTAACGCAACAGATATCTCTCCTACCCAAGCCGCAAAGTACCTACGTACTCTTCATGCGCTAGATAGTACGAATCCATTTATTCATTCGATTTATCTTTTGAATAAGTCATCCAACACGGTATATACAACCAATGCTGGTTCATCTTCATTTGACCAATTTGATGATCAATCTGCGTTCACCCCAAATAACCATTTACTAAAGTTGCGTCAACTGCCAAATCAAGTTTGGGTCTATACATTACAATTTACTGGTATTCGTGATACAGATGTATCTATGGTCGTCAATATTGATACATATCTCTTTAACCGTTCCTTATTTAGAGATACCGATGCGACAGAATTCATCTATGTTCCAGAACAGGATACCTATTTTAGCTCTACAGGAGATGCATATCTACCAATTGAAACCCTAAATTTTACATCTGATAATGATAGTCACTTCAAGACTATCGATGATGCTGTATACTTCTACTCATATCAACCAGACTATGATCTCTATATCGCCAAACAGGTAAAATCAAACAGTATCATCAACCGTTTCTCGTCCTATGTGCCTTTATTCTTAGAGATTATTGTAATCAACTTTATTTTGATAGTGATACTAGGTTACTTTATTAATAAGTACTACTACACACCGCTCTATGAAATTATGGATAAGTTTGAACTGAAATCATCTTCCAAAAGCTCTGTTAATAACGCAGTTACACTTTGGATTCACGACCAACAACACAAGATGGAAGAAGCAACTCATAAAGCCAAACAGGATTATCTGACCAAGTTACTCCTAAACCAAAAACTTCCTCTGTTAAGAAACTCCCTCGACTTTGATACAACGAAAGATATTTATATCTGTATCCTAGATAGTTTATCAAACAATCATATTCTCACTCTATTCGGTGAGAAGAAAGAAGTACATTCCATCAATAACCTCTACACAGTTATCACAAATGAGGTAGATGTTGAGGCACTATCAAATTACGCAAAAACGCATCACATCAAAGTATTCCTAGGCGATGCTAAACCACTATCAAAAGTTTATACTTCATATCAAAAATTATCACAACTATATTTCTTGCGTATTCTCGATTCCACGAAGTTCTTCTATCGTGAATCAGATATGCCGCACTTCATGACAAACTTCTCTACGATTCAAGAAACCGAACAACGTTTACTCTATACAGTTGAACACGGACGTGAGGAAGAAATTACTGCAACCTTCCAAGAGTGGTTTAGTCTAATGAAATCCTTACACTATAATTCCCTACAATTCTTCTATACAAAGTTATATTCTGGCTTACGTGACCGCATCCGTTCTATCTCTTCGATTCCAAGTTTACCAACGTATCAGTTTGAAAATAAACTGAGTACAACCACGGACATCCAAGAGATTAATCAGTATATTCTACATCTCATGCATGCATACAGTCAGTATCTTACGGATATGAAAGAAGAGAAGATACTCGATCTAATCTCTAATGCAAAGAATTATATTGACCAACACTTATGTGATACTGATTTAACTGCAGATAGCGTCGCATTATCGATGGATTATAACGCAACGTACCTAAATCGAATCTTCAAATCACAGTATGCAATGTCAATGAAAGAATACATCAATGTCAGTCGTGTAGAACTCGCAAAGAAACTCCTCGTTGAAACAGATTTATCTACGTTAGAAATCTCATCAAAACTAGGCATTGAAAACTCTAACTACTTCTATACATTCTTCAAGAAACATACAGGTAGCACACCAAATCAATATCGTATAGACAACAAAGCATAAGAGAGAGTATTCTTATGCTTTTTTGTCGTATTAACATATCTATTGTGTCATTTTACAACAATCATCTATTTTTCTTTTTCGTTTTTATTGTAAAATGATACCGAGCTATGATACGAAAAAGAAGGGGGCTCATTTATGGAACTAAACTATAGAAAATGTGCAGAGGAAATCTTTGCAACTCTTGGTGGTAAAGACAACATTATCAGTGCTGCCCACTGTGCTACACGCTTACGTCTCGTCATTGCGGATAACAGTAAGGTTGACGTAAAGACATTAGAAAATGTACAGGGTGTACAAGGCGTATTTAATTCTAGTGGACAATTACAGATTATTATCGGTACCGGTACTGTAAATAAGGTTTACGATGAATTTATTGCAATCAGTGGAGTAACTGGTGGCAGTAAGGAAGATGTGAAAGCTGCTGCAGCTTCTCAAATGCCATGGTGGAAACAATTAATCAAGACACTCGGCGATGTATTCGTACCTATCCTACCAGCTATCGTAGCTGCAGGCTTAATGATGGGTCTTGTAGAGGCGTTAGGTAAGGCAATTCCTTCCTTTGCATCTACTGACTGGTATGCATTCTTAGACATGGCTTCTAATACATCCTTCGCATTCTTACCAGTACTTGTTGCGGTATCTGCAGCACATGTATTCGGCGGAAATATCTTCTTAGGCGCAGTCATCGGACTGATGATGGTCCACCCAGCACTTACAAACGGCTGGAATGCTGCAGATGGATACAATGTTTGGTATCTATTGGGTAAGGGTATTAACCTCTTCGGCTACACACTTGGACAAGTCAATCAGTTAGGTTACCAAGGTCACGTTATTCCAGTTGTGATTGCAGTATGGGTTATGAGTAAGCTCGAAATTAAGTTACACAAGATTGTACCTGAGATGATCGACTTATTTGTAACACCACTTACAACTGTTATCGTAACTGCTTTAGCCACATTCATGGTCATCGGTCCAATTTTCGCAACACTTGAAAGTTGGGTATTATCCGCCGCAACAGTGTTAGTTGCTAACCCATTCGGCGCTCTAGCAATGGGTGCTCTTTACCCAATCACAGTTGTTATGGGACTACACCACATGTACAACACAATTGAGTTAGGTATGCTCAGTACTGGTGCATTAAACACATGGATGCCAATTGCTTCTGCCGCAAACTTCGCACAGTTTGGTGCCTGCTTGGCAGTAGGTCTAAAGACTAAGAACGCAAAGCGTAAGACAATTGCTATCCCATCCGCACTCTCTGCTTCCTTAGGTATTACAGAACCAGCAATCTTCGGTGTCAACCTACGCTTGATGAAGCCATTTGTATTCGCAGCAGTTGGTGGTGCAATCGGTGCCTTAGTTGGAGCTATCTTCCACATTGGCGCAACAGCTAACGGTGTAACTGGTATTCCAGGTTACCTCATCGCATCAAACCCACTTACATATACAATCCTGCTACTTGTAGCAGGTGGAACATCCTTTGTATTAACATTCTTATTCTGGAAAGAAAATGATGGTGTAGAGCCAGAAACAACCACAACATCTACTCCTTCTCCAGTAACGCCACAAGCAGAAATAATTATCACAACAGAAAAAGGCACCGTCCTTTCCCCAGTAAAAGGAAAAGTTATTCCTGCAAGTGAAATACCTGATCCAGTCTTTGCAGGTGAAGCAATGGGTCAATCCGTTGGTATTGTCCCAACAGAAGGAACTGTATATGCGCCATTTGATGGAACAGTCATGATGCTATTCCCTACAAAACACGCAATTGGATTACAATCCAAGGACGGTTTAGAAGTACTCATTCACGTAGGTGTTGATACAGTACAAATGAATGGCGAAGGCTTTGAAGCATTCGTAAAACAAGATGATGTCATCCACGCAGGTGATAAGCTTCTTACATTCGACCGTGCTAAGATCAAAGACGCAAATCATCCAGATACAGTTATCGTCGTATTAACAAATAGTGCAAATTTCGAAAAGATTGAAAAAGCCGCATAACCAAAAAAATATTATGTTTTGAAAAAGATACAGTAATTATTTTCATAAAACTGTATCTTTTTTTCATTTTTATTACATTTTTCCTATCAAACTTTAAATAGAATTTGTTATGATATGAACATTACTAAGGGGGATCAATTATGCAACGTGAAAAACTCTCATCACGCCTCGGCTTCATCTTACTATCCGCAGGTTGTGCAATCGGCTTAGGCAATGTATGGAGATTTCCGTATATCGTTGGACAATACGGAGGTGCAGCCTTCGTACTAATCTATATTGCATGTTTAATATTACTAGGTCTACCAATCATCATTATGGAATACGCTGTCGGTAGAGCTAGCCAAAAAAGTATCGCTCTTGCCTTTAATGAATTAGAGCCAAAAGGAACTAAGTGGCATATCTACAAATGGTTTGGTATGGGTGGTAACTACTTACTTGCAATGTATTACACAACGATTACAGGTTGGTTATTACTTTACTTCTTCAAAACACTACGTGGTGACTTCAATGGTTTAGACGCAACTGCAGTTGGTGAACAATTCAGCAGTCTAATGAGTCAACCACTTACAATGTTTATCTTCATGGCAATTACAGTCATACTCTGTTTTGGTATCTGCTCAATGGGTCTACAAAACGGAGTCGAAAAAATCACTTCTAAGATGATGGTCGCCCTACTCATCTTGATGGTAGCACTAGGTATCAACTCCATCTTCTTAAAAGGAGGACAGGCAGGACTTGAATTCTACCTCAAACCAAACCTAGCAGCCATTCAAGAAGTTGGTATCGGTAAAGTTATCTTCGCAGCGCTAGGACAATCCTTCTTTACACTCAGTATCGGTATTGGTGCAATGACGATTTTCGGTAGCTATATTGATAAAAAACACGCACTCACTGGTGAAGCACTACATGTATTAGGACTCGATACACTTGTGGCAATTATGGCAGGATTCATTATCTTTCCAGCATGTTTCGCCTTCGGCGTAGAACCATCACAGGGTCCAAAACTCATCTTTGTGACACTACCAAATATTTTCAACCATATGTTTTTAGGACAATTATGGGGGGCACTATTCTTCCTCTTCATGGCATTTGCGGCACTCTCAACAGTCATTGCCATCTTCCAAAATATGATTGGCTTTAGCTCTGACCTAACAAAGATATCTGTTAAGAAATCCTCACTCATCAATGCGGTCGTTATCATCGTATTATCACTACCATGTATTCTGGGATTTAATCTATTACAGAACATCACACCGTTAGGTGCAGGCACAAATATTATGGACTTAGAAGACTTCATCGTTAGTAATAACCTACTACCACTTGGATCTTTGATCTTCCTATTATTCTGCACCAGCAAATACGGATGGGGCTTCAAGAACTTTATTCAAGAAGCCAACGAAGGAAAAGGAATCAAGTTTCCTGCATGGACACGTCTATATATCTCCTATATCATTCCGCTTATCGTCCTATGGATCTTCATCCAAGGTTATATCAGCACATTTATTAAGTAAAAAAATTAGCGTAGAATCGAAAGATTCTGCGCTATTTCTTTATTGTTTTACAAATTTTAAGATATCTTCGTACTTGTATACACGTAAGTAACATAGAGCACATACCACAATTACAAGTGTGATAATACCACCTAGAATACTATGAATGATCCCTAACATAACACGATAAGCTACCATCGCAAGCACTGTGTAAATCAAACCATTTGTAACCTTTTGTCCACCAGTTGCTTGGTATAAGTACCATAGACCACCAATCACGATTACTAAACATGCAATGTTTAAGAACAATCTAATAACCGCTAACCAACCTAGTGGTGTACATAATATAAGTGCTCTAAGGATTGCGGCAGCTACCAACATATTAATTCCAACACGATATTTATCCATATCATTCCCTCTATCTTTCTGTTTCAATAAACGATTCATGTACTTCTTTCGCAACTTCTCGCCCGTCTTTAATTGCGGCTGCGATTGATTGAGGACCTAAATAGGCATCCCCTACAATGAGTACATTTTCTATTGTACTCTGGTGTTGACCAGAAGTCAAATTTAGATTTTTGTCGAGAACACTGAAGTCTACTTTCTGTCCAATCGCTGCCACAACCAAATCGCATGGAATGATATGCTCACTACCTTCTACCTCATGGGTTGATCTTCTTCCACTTTCATCTGGTTCACCAAGCTCCATAGTAATAACCTTCACACCAGTTACTTTACCAGTTTCATCACGCAATACTTCTTTAATATTCTCTAGGAAATGAAAGGTAACTCCTTCATTGCGTGCATCTTTGATTTCTCCCTTGTGCGCTGGCATCTCTGCTTCGCTACGACGATAGATAATCTTTACATCATACATGATACGCACAAGACTTCTTGAGCAGTCCATCGCAACGTTACCACCACCCCACACAACGGCGTGTTTGTAATTTTCCTTGTAGAAATCATGCATGTGTTTAATGTTTAAATCATGCAGTAAGGTTAACCCTGCAATACAGCCACCCTTCGCTTCAAGACCAAACATATTTTCTACTTGGGCACCGATTGCAACTACAATACGGTTAAACTTCTTTTGTAAATCACTGAATGGGATATCTTTTCCAATTGTCGTCTGGAAATGAAATTTTACACCTGCAGATGTAAGTTCATCCATCAACTTATCAATAAAACTTGTATTGAAGCGAAACTGTGGAATCCCTGTATAACAAGCCCCACCAGCACGATCATTCATATCAAATACTTCAACATCGTATTCACCAAGTTTTAAAAGTGTCTGAATACTATATAAGGTTGCAGGTCCTGCACCAATATATGCAATTCTCTTCTTTGTCATCATATATTCCTCTAGTTCCTTACTTTCCTTGTTTTGCGTCTTTAATATCTGTCACAAACCACTTACCATCATCTTGTTGTTCAAGAGTGATAATAGAATCCTCATTGTTATACTTCTTATCTTTTAACTTTTCTGTATAAACAGAATAAATCTTATCTACAAGCTGTTCCATCATGTACTTTTTAGCAGCCTCATCACCATCTTTCTTCTGCATTTCCGTCGCTTCAACAGATAGTGTAGAAATTAACGCTTTATACTCTTCACCTGTAAAATACTTTTTAATATCAGCTGTATCTAAAAAATCCATTGAGAAAGTTACTTCATACTTTCTCTCATTTACTTCTTTCACATCTTTGATTTTTGGATTTTCAAATGAGGAAGTTCTAATTTGTTTTTCAATTTCAGCCAACTTTTTCTTAGCGTCATCAGATAAATCTGTTGATGAAAAACTAGCTGGTGTCTTAAAGGAAGCTTCAATCGCATCGCACATCTTTTGAACATTCTCACTAGATTGTTCCTTCGCTTTTTCTGTATCTCCAGAATCTAATGCATTTATAAATGTTTCTGCTGTTTTCTTAGCTTGTGCTTCAGGTGTTGCCTTACCACATCCTGCTAATACCAATAACACTGCCAACATTAATTTTGTAAATTTCATACTGTACCTCACGTTTTTCTGTATTCTACTGTATCATATTTCTGACTAATATGATTTGAATTCAGTATCGATATTACGTATAATAATTACATCGCCGACATAGCTCAGTTGGTAGAGCAACGCACTCGTAACGCGTAGGTCGCAGGTTCAATTCCTGTTGTCGGCACCATGATACTGATATGCCCTAATCAAAGGGCTTTTTATTTTCATAAAAAACATCTCCCCTTGTATGCATAGCACATGGAAGATGTTTGTTATTTTATTTCTCGTTATATTTCTTTAATTCAAGATTTACACATTCGACATCCGACATGACCGGAATATACTCTGTTCCACGTTTTTGACGTGTTTCTGCACCTTTACCTGTAATTAAAATGACGGTATTTCCCTTCGCATTTGCGGCATCCTCTACTGCACGTGCGATGGCTTGTTCACGGTCAATAATGATCTCATATGGTGCCTTTTCTTTTTCAACAGCTCTTGCGATTTCCTGGGCAATTGCGAGTGGATCTTCTTCCCCAGCATCCTCTTCTGTTAAATAAATGTAATCAGCGTTCTTCCCTGCAATTTCACCTAAGTCATGACGGCGATCTTGTGCCTTCTTACCAGGGCAGCCGAAGATAATCGTTGCACGATATCCAGGATACTCATTTCGTACAGATTCAAATAATTTCTGAAAGGATAATTGGTTATGTGCATAGTCTACGATTGCGGTAATCTTTTTATCATTTGATGTATAGATTTCCATACGTCCTGGAACCTTCGCATGATAGAGACCTTCTTGAATATCACTGACAGGGATGTCATATAAACGTGCTATCGCAATCGCACAAAGCGCATTGGATACATTGAATAATCCTGGCATTGATAACTTAAATTCTTCATCAAAGTCACTTCCACGTACTTTAAAGACAATATCATTTCCAACTTTATGCACATCGTAGCCATAGAAGTCGGCATTAACATTTGTCTCTGAGAATGTAATTACCTTCTTAGCAGCTTTAGCTGCTTCTAGAATCTCATCACAGTGATCTGAATCTAGATTTACCAGTCCATATGTACACTGTTCAAAGATACGTAGTTTAGACGCAAAGTAATCTTCCCATGTTGGATGTTCCACGGAAGATATGTGGTCATATCCAATATTTAAAAACGCCGCAACAGAGAAGTTCACACCTACAACACGGTCATACTTCAATGCTTGGGAAGATACTTCCATTGTCACAAAATCAATCTTCGATTCAACTGCATTTCTAAAATGTCTTTCTAAGTCGAGTGGCTCTGGTGTTGTTAAGTGTGACTCAAAACGTTCAACACCATCATAGGTGCCAATCGAAGAAATCACTGCACTCTCATTTTTACCAACACGTGCAAGATATGTGTCGAGAATAGACTTTACATAATATGACGTTGTGGACTTCCCTTTGGTGCCAGTAAGCCCAATCACATTCAGTTCTTTCCATGGATCGTTGTAGTACATCGTCGCAAGATTTGCCATCGCATAACGCACATCTGTTAGTGGAATCCATGGAATATTCACTTCTGGATATTCTACTTCACTTAGATATGCAAAGGCACCCTTATCTACCGCATCTTGTAAATACTGTGCTTTAAAGTGTACACCTTTGCACAAGAATAATGTATTCCTAACAACCTGTTGTGAATCACAGGATACCAGTTCCACAACAGTATTCATGCATGTATCAGATAAACAAACATCTCCTAATACATTCTTCTCTTGTAAAAAAGAGATATAATCCTTTAATAAATATTTTTTCATCTAAAACCTCCTATACATGCAGTGGTTCACGATCAAAGAAGCGAATGCATTCCTCTGCTAGAACCTCCATTGCATCGATATAGAATGAAGGTAATCCATGATATTCACGGTATACAGATAATTCTGTACAACCAAGAATCGCACAATCACAGCCAGCATCTCTGACTGCTCTATCGATTGCCGCAAAGGTATGACGGTTACCCTTTTCACCACGTTTAATTTCATCGTAAATCAAAGACATAACCTTCTTTTGTATCTCAGCATCTGGTTGCCATGCTTGCATGCCTGCCGCTTCAATTTCACGACGATACACACCTGTCATGATTGTGCCGTCAGTCGCAAGAATCGCAACCTTCTTGTGGTTTGTCTTTACCAAGCGTTTTACCGTTTCACGTGGCATGTGGATAATTGGAATAGAGATTTCTTTCTGCAAACGATCTGCGAAGTAGTGTGATGTATTACATGGAATCGCAATACAACAACTACCACAATTCTCTAATAAATGACAATCATGCAACATGCGTTCATACACAACGTCCTCATTTCCAGATAGGATTGCAGTTGTACGATCTGGCATCTTTGTATCCGATAGTATCATCGTTGGAATATGGTCTTGGTCACAAACCGCATCGGTACGATCTAGAATCCATTGATATAAGATTTGGGTTGCCTGTGGACCCATTCCACCTAAGATACCTAATTTATCTTTTGTCTGTTCCATACATGACACCTCTAAGATTTCTTTACTGCGTATGTCTCGTAATTCTTTCTTTGTCGTTTTAAGTCATACCAAACCCATAAACGATGGAAGAGATTCTTTTCTCCCTTGTATACAAGGGAGTTTGTCATCTTGCCTTCTTTTTCTTGTTGTCTCATCTTATCGTGGTATGAAGATACGATAAAGTCTCTTGCGACATCGGATGGTACAACCTGCCATAAACTTTCATTCTCACAAATTTCAAATGGAAGTTCTTTATTTTCAATGTAATCTTCCACTAGATAGCGTGCGATATTAAAGCCTGCACCTGTTACATAGTAATTACTTCTACCTTGACGACAGTTAATTTCAAATAGTTTTAACTTACCATCACGTTCATCATATTTCATATCAAAGTTAGAGAATCCAACGTAGTGAATATCCTCGAGGAATTTCTTCAGTTTCATACAGATTTCCTCATTCTTCTCTGTCATGATAACTGCGTGGTTCCCTAATCCATGTGGTGTATGTTCTTCCAGTAAGACATGGCCTAAACACATCATCTTTACCTTGCCATTCTTATCAGAATAGTTCGTTAATACACGCATGTAGGAATCATCCCCAGGAATACAATCCTGAATAATCATCGTATCTGGATAACCAGCCGCATAACAACGATCTAATACATCGTATAATTCTTCCATTGTCTGTAAGAGGAACACTTTGTCATTGCCTTCAAATGGGTGCTCCCAATAAGTTACAGAATTAGAAGGTTTACAAATGAATGGTCCTGTAAATGGCAGCGTAAAATCATGACCCATCTCTTTATGATAGATAAACGTTGCTGGATGGTCTAATCCATACTGATCACACATCTCATAAAACTTCTCTTTATTGATGAGGGTATTTAAAAGTTTAGCGTCGATTCCTGCTACGATACAGTTCTTTGGAAATAGACGCTTATTTTCAGCAGCTAATTTTACATATGCATCGCCACAGCCAATCACAAACACCTTTCCATCTTGATGACTGTTCGCAAAAGTCAAAACATTCTTTACATACGCATCCGCATCTTCATTATTTTCACATGCATGATAATCAATGATAGAACTGCGATATGCAGGTCCAGATAAGTATTTACCAAAACATGTAGAACGCAAACCATACGCTTCATGAAACGCTCTTGCGACAGAATATACGTTTATATCACCACCAAATAACAATGGATAGATTTTTTCCTTCATAAATAGCCTCTTTTCTTTTAATGTACTTTGTCTATTATACTACACAGTTGTTTTGTTGATTAGAATAGTCCAGAAATCATGATGATAGAAAATAGAATCGCATTAAAACTTATCACCGCGATCAAAATTCCAACTCCAATCATAGTAGGATTTACCCTCTTTGCGATAAATACACTAAAACTTTCTAATGGCTGCTCATCCACCCTAAATAGCTTATCAATCAAAGGTATATTCTCCATATCCGTATTACGTTGAATACTCAACAGATAGTTACCTTCTTCTGCCTCAAACCAAAAGTACTGTCGAGCATGATAGGAAAATGAACTGCTTTCAACTTTGAACGACTCACGATGGATTGGGATTTCCCTACCGGTTTCCACCTCATTTACCACAATATTCAATCTTGGGTAAGAAAATGTACCTCTTGGCACTCTGAGCCAAATCGCATAACTTCCTTGTTCTGTGATTGTAAACTCATCACAATCAAGCGTAGCTTGCATTTCAAAGATACTCTTTTTAAATTGTTTAAAACGTATTACAAACACAATTGTACCAATAAGACACAATATGCCTACTAGTACTATTAATATCACTAGAGTCTTCATGATCCCTCCATAACATCCCCTTTATTTTATCAGTATTATGCCTTTGTTTCATAGTTATTAGCAGAGATATTTTTATTCATCTATGCTATACTTGTCCTGTATATCTAAGCATATTGAGATGACGAGGTGAATATATGTCTGCCAGATCAAAACAAGAAAAAAAGAAAGGTGGCGCTGGTAAAGTCCTACTCATACTCTTAGCAGTTGTGAGTATTATCGCCATCGGTATTTATATAGCAGGTGTTATCTATTTCCAACAACACTTCTTCTACCGCACAACAGTCGGTAATACAGATGTTAGTTTCATGGATGTAGACACAAGTGTTAGTACACTTACCAATGCCACAAACACGTATAAAATTAAGATTACTGCTCCTGGAGATAAGGTTTACGAAGTAAAGGGTAAAGATATCTCGCTAAGCCTTGCAAGTAATGCGAAGTCTTCTGTTGAAAAAGAAATCAAATCACAAAATGTATTCACTTGGCCACTCTCTTTATTACAGCCAGAGCACAAAGAAATTCAAGTAGAATATAGTGAATCAAAACTTCACAAACAGTTAGAAGAC
The DNA here is from genome assembly GCA_938041275.1 of uncultured Solobacterium sp. GTDB lineage: Bacteria > Bacillota_I > Bacilli_A > Erysipelotrichales > Erysipelotrichaceae > Bulleidia. Next base: position 32,849 of record CALISH010000055.1, on the reverse strand, counting down.
TTGTTGTCACTAACAAAAGATCCAGTTAACGCAACAATTACGATTAACGATGATAACTACAAGGTTGTCGAAGCGAAGTATGGTGCTGATACAGCAGCTGTACAAAAAGAAATTGATGATGCGATCAATCATCAGAATTATCAATTAACGCTAAATACCGCAAACTTCACTGCTCCAGAAATCACATCAAACTCTGAACAGATTACAAATGCAGTAAAGAAGATTGAAAGTTACTTAAAGAGTACCGTTTCCTACACCATTGGCTCTTCCAAAAAAGTCATGGATAAAGCATCTGTACTAAAAGTATTAAGTATCTCTGATACATACGATGTAACTGTCGATGACACAAAACTACAAGCATACGTCGAAGAACTAGCTTCAAACTTTAATACCTACGGAAAAGTTCGTACATTTAGAACCCAAGCTGGCGATGATATTCAAATCGGTGGTGGTGACTACGGTTATATCCTAGATAAAGATTCTGAATTTACACAGCTAAAGTCCGATTTAGGATCTGGCAAGATGGTTGAAAGACAACCAATGTGGTCACAAACAGCACAAGGCACTTTAGAGAATGATATTGGTGATACTTACGTAGAACTTGATTATACAAACCAGGTAATGTACTACGTACTACATGGTGAGCGTGTATTTACATCCGATATCGTATCCGGAAATGTCAATATGGGTAGCGGTTCTCCAGATGGAGTCTTCCGCATTAAATACCGTGTCACAAACACAAGATTAAAAGGTACAGATTACGATGGTTCAGAATATGATTCCCCCGTCAATTACTTCATCGTATTCGCATACAACATTGGCTTCCACGACGCCCCATGGCAACCATGGTTCGGTGGTAACCGTTATACATATGCAGGATCACATGGCTGTATCAACCTACCAAACGACTCCGCCGCATATATGAATGCGAACGTTCCAAATGATATTGCGGTTGTAGCGTACTATCGTTACCCAGTAAATCTAACAGGTACCGCAAACGCTAACTCAAACGCATATTCTTATCACGGATAGTATCAATGCCACTACACAGTGGCATTTTTTAATTCCTACAAAAAAAGTTCTCATTACCGAGAACTCTAATATAACTTCAGTTCAGCTTCCTGCTTATCCCAGATAGCGTAATCCGCTTCTCCACGATGGTCAGGAATATGATACTTCTCTTTTAAAATCTTACCAAAATAAGCATTAACCTTCTTTGAGCCATTCATATTCAAATGGTCTCCACGGTCTAAAGTATCTGTTGTCCAATCAAGAGCGAGTACGTTATCCAACTTATTTAAATCATAATACGTAACATCATACTGATTGCATAACTCCTGAATCGTATCATGTCTTGCGTCACTCCAGTTCTTTGGAGATGGGACACTTACCACAATAAGTTCAACGTCATTTTCCTTACACAGCTTCGCAATCTTTTCAAAGTATTCTAGTGTTTCCGGATAGAGGGTCGTATCACGCTTGTTGGTCTTCATATACTGATCAGAGCCACGATATGGACGAATTCTCACACGCGCATAATAGCCTTTACATTGATCCGCATATGCGTTTTCCTTGGTTGCGCCAAGTAAATTAACACTAAGATTGATTGTCTTATAGATATTGTGATGATGCAGTACAGGGAATAACTGTTCTGCCCACATCAACACGGAATCATCCTGGTTATAAACCGCATTCTTACGGAATAAAGTGTTGGCTTCTAACACCAATAGTTTTGGTTTCTGATGTTTCAATACGTCTTCTAGAACGGTATAGCAGTCATTTAAACGCTGCGCACTACCGCCTAGATTATAGGAAGCGATACCCTGTTCTTTCCAATACTGGAAAGGAGAGAATGTATTACTGGCCTCACTGTCACCCGTAAATAGGACATCCAGCGTATTCTCTTTTTCTTGACTCACTGCATTAATTTTTCGATTTACCAACTGAATGTCATATACATTTTCATATCCCCTTGGTGTTACAAGATATGAAGTAACCATCAGTAAACATATCAAAACCAATAGAAACGCAACTGGTTTCAATGCTTTCTTCATACATACTCCTTACTGTTTAAAAATTTGATACAAACTTATTCAGCTTGTAATCTTTGTACCATCGCAAGTAACGCAGCAGCGCTATTAAAGTTTGCTGGTACGATGTCAGATGCTGGAATCTGAATGTCATAATGATCATTCAAAGCACTGATGATTGATAAAATATCAAATGAATCTAATACAGCATCGTCAATCAATGTTGTGCAGTTTTCAAAATCCGCATCATCTTTAATATCGTTTAAAATTTCTAATAGTTCTTCCATGTTTTTTCTCCTTTTGACGCTAGAATCCAGCGTACATCATTTTGATAATATCATATCCCGGTCCATACGCACCGAAGAATATAATATAGAATATCACAAGATACAGAATACTCCACCGTATAACGAGTGGTTTTGATTCAAATACTTTACGAATTGGATAACCGATTTCTTTTAAGACATCCACAATCACCACAATCACAAACGCAACTCCAACGGTGATGTAATCCCACGCATCCATGCCAAGATATGGAATGGTTGTCCAAGCATCCGCCCAATCAAAGCGTGTAAATAGAGATTGAATCATCGTGATAATCTGTGCTCCAGAAGAAGCCGCAAATACCATCTCACCAAAACATACGATAATCATTAACTTTACAAAACGGAAGATACGATAGCCAAATCCATTTTGGTTGATATGGAACTTCTTACAGAAGTTCTCAGTAGGCTTCTCCATAAATAATTCTGCGAATATCAAGATGAAGTAGTAAATACCATACAGAATGTAATTCCATTGTGGACCATGCCACAAACCATTTGATATCCATACACAGAACAACGCAATCGCAGGTCCAATATACTTTGCGACAGTCTTACCCAGATGTTTTTTACACCACTTTGTTAACTTCATCACTGGCTTTGAAAGGGATACTGGATAGAAGATATAGTCTCTAAAGAATGTACCTAATGTAATATGCCAACGGTGCCAGAAATCTGAAGCACCCTTCGCAAAGAATGGCTGTGTAAAATTCTCTGGTAATACAATACCGAAGATTCTTGCACTACCAATCGCAATATCGATTGATCCTGAAAAGTCCATATACAACTGAATCGTACAGAAGATAGCGACAACTAGTACAAGTCCACCCGATGAATCATGTGAAGCAAAGATGGAAGATACAACAGGTGCCAAATGGTCCGCAATCGCAACCTTCTTAAACATACCCCAAAGAATACGTTCAAATCCAATAATCATATTCTCCTGTTCAATCGGCTTCCCTTCTGTTAAAGTTTCACCAATCTCAGAGAAACGCGCAATAGGACCTTCCACTAGCGTTGGAAAGAATGTCGCAAACAACAATAACTTTGCATAGCACTGTACCGGTTCAATCTTCCCGCTATTGATATCCGCAAGATAAGAAACAAGCTGTAATGTATAGTAACTAATTCCGATTGGAACCAAAATCTTTAACGGTGTAAATGATTGCTGGAACACCGCAAAGATACCTGTCGCAAAAAAGTTTGTATACTTGAGAGCTAATAACACCGCAAGATTTAACAAGATTCCAGCCGTTAAAATACGACTCTTCTTTTTCTTAAATACTTTTTTATCTACACCTTCTGGTGCCTTTTTCATCTCACCTAACTTCTTACCGATGAAGAAGGTAATAAGTGTTGTAACTAAACAATATACTACCAACCACTGTGACCAGACTCCGAAGAAGACAAGATTTGCAAGTAATAGCACAATCCATCGATACTTCTGTTTTACAATCTGATATAACAACATCGTAATCGGTAGAAATATAACCAAATAACCTAAAGCGTTATACGATAAATTCATAAGTTAATATCTTTCCATTTCTACAAAATAACATTCAATATTATAAAGTAGTTTTACAAAATTACACTATTTTCTACTCAAAAAATATTATTTTTTTGCATATTTTCACATGTTTCCCACTGTCATCACATATTTTGAACTATTTTCTAAAAAAGGACTATAATATATGTAGTGTTAGTTAAAACTAACTAGGAGGTAAGATAATGAATCAACAACAACTAGAACGAATGCATTCAGATTTAGGATTTATTGCTGCCTTGGACCAATCTGGTGGATCAACACCAAAAGCCTTACTCGCATATGGATTAGACCAAACAGCTTATGCAAATGACGAGGAGATGTTCGACTGTGTACATCAAATGCGCACACGTATCATCAAGACACCATCCTTCAACAAAGACGGTATCTTAGCCGCAATTCTATTTGAGAATACAATGGATCGTACAATTGATGGCAAATATACCGCTGACTATTTATGGCAAGAGAAAGGAATCGTTCCAATCTTAAAGATCGACAAAGGCTTGGCTGAAGAAAAGAACCACGTCAAACTGATGAAGCCAATCCCAAATCTTGCGGAAACACTCAAACATGCCGTTGAAGATCGTCATATCTTTGGAACGAAAGAGCGTTCTGTTATCTACGACTACGATGAACAAGGTATTCGCGATGTCATCGCTCAACAGTTTGATATTGCTCTACAAGTATGGCATGCTGGTGCAGTCGCAATTATTGAACCAGAAGTAGATATTCATAACCCACACAAAGCAGAATCTGAAGCCTTTATGTTAGAAGTCATCAAGGAACATCTAGCAAAACTAGATTCTGATGTAAAAGTGATGTTTAAGTTAACCATTCCAACTGTGAATAACTTATACGCTGATCTTATGAAGGATCCACATGTAGTACGTGTCGTTGCTCTATCTGGTGGATACTCACAAGATGAAGCTTGCCACCTACTATCACTGAACCACGGTATGATTGCGTCCTTCTCACGTGCCTTTGCACAAGATTTACGCTATCAACAAACAGACGAAGAATTTGACGCAACTGTAAAAGCAGCTATTGCTAAAATCTACGCTGCTTCTATCGCATAGTCATCCATTCTATCAGAAATAAAAAGAACTATCGCACAGTTTTGTGTAATAGCTCTTTTTTCATGTATGCATGTATAAACTATTTAATCAGTTCTATAAAACTGCCATATCCTTCCGCTTCCATCTTCTCAATTGGAATAAAGCGCAAGGAAGAACTATTAATACAGTAACGTAAGCCACCTTTATCACGCGGCCCATCATCAAAGACATGTCCTAAATGGCTATCCGCATATCGGCTGCGCACTTCCGTACGAACCATGCCAAACTGTAAATCAACCTTCTCAGTAATCACATCAGGAATAATTGGCTTCGAGAATGATGGCCATCCACAACCCGACTGAAACTTATCCGTGGACAAGAATAATGGTTCTCCCGAAACAATGTCCACATAGATACCCTTCCGAAATAAATCATCATACTCATTTTGATATGGACGTTCCGTCTTCGCATTCTGTGTTACTTCATACTGTAACGCAGTTAACTTCTCCTTTAACTCTTCTTTTGAAGGTTTGTTGTATTTCGTTTCTAATATATTTTTTCTAATTTCTTCGTTCATAGATTACCTATCACTTTCTAACTAATTTTTTGTATAATGAGAATACGAGGTATGATATGGAACTAATTACAGAACTCATGGATCAAGCACAAATCGAGCGTTCCCTAACACGTATCGCTCATGAGATTATCGAACGAGATAGTTCATCTCCCAACGTATGTTTAGTTGGCATCAAGCGTCGTGGTATTCCACTCGCACAAAAGCTAGCAGAAAATATCAAAAAATACACAAATGTTGAACTTCCTGTCGGCGAGGTAGATATCTCTTTATATCGCGATGATCTAACAGAACTAAGTGAAACCCCAAAAACAACCAACATCATTTTACCCGATAATATTCAAGACTATGTTGTAATCCTTGTGGATGATGTTATCTACACTGGCAGAACGATTCGTGCTGCGATTGACGCGGTATTCTCGCATGGTCGTCCAAAGGCAATACAACTTGCGGTACTGATTGACCGTGGTCATCGTGAATTACCAATACGACCAGACTTCGTAGGTAAGAATGTCCCAACTTCTCGTGATGAACTCATTGACGTTTCCATCGATGGTATCGATGACGAAACAGTTGTAAAACTCTATAAACTATAAAACATCGGAGAACCGATGTTTTATTTTCGTTATAATGCCGCAATCGCAGACTTGATCTTAGCGTGGTCTTCTTCCGTTCCCTGAACATCAACTTTAGCAATTAATGCACCACCAAAGTCTTTTACAATCTTATCACCAGCCAAAGCGAATGTATCCGCATGGCGAGCCATAGAACCAGTCGCCACAACACCCTTTAGGCCAGCCTTATTGTTTTCTAGGAAGCTTTCAACTACACCTGGAACTTCACCATAACCATCTGTATATGTGAAGAGTACATAGTCTCCATCAACCTTTTCACTACCATCAACGATTAACATCGCATCTGTATAGCCTAGCTTCTGTCTTACCAATTCATCTGTATTTCCCATTCTTGTCGCAAAAACGATTTTCATTTTATATTTCTCCTTTTGTTTGTTATCACTAACTGATGTCTATAACGTACCATCACTCATGAATCTTTGCAAAATATATGCTCATGCTTTCTGGAGAACTAAAACTTGTTTTGTACAAATATGATATTGTTTTACAAATGCCTCTACATCCTTAAAATAGTTTGACAAATAATTTGTATAATCCGATTGATAATATGCACGTTGGCTAACCAGTTTAACATTTGGATTCCCATTGAGAATAAACTGCTTGATTGCTGCACGATCAACCAAATAAGATTCATTACTCTCACGTAAGATAGACTGTTGACCCCAAGTTACGTGTAATAAAATGTTGTATAAATCATCTACACTTGCTTGGATTATATTTCCCTTCATAACAACTTCAGATAAAAAGATTGCATGTTCAGAAAGTTCCTTGATCCATTGTTTCACTTCTTCTATCTTTTCTGGAATCACTTCAACACTAGCAAGCGCTTCATCTTCAGGTGCACACCAATCACGAATAATTAGCTTTCCATTTTCACTCAAATGAGAAAGTACTACATTCATTGTGTTCGCTGCTTCATTACGAGAAAGATACGATAATAATTCATGAAATACACTCGACATAAAGATAATATCAAACTTCATATCAGTACTCTTCAAAAACGCAAGGTCGATGCAACGAATCCCCTTTTCTTCCAGTAACATCTGTACCTGTCTTGAATTATCTAGCGCATAATAATTCGCTTCAAAATAACGTACATATTCATAAACATCTTCACTTGGTCCTGAGCCGAAGTCCAATACACGCATTCCCTTTTGAACTTGTCCATCCAAAGCACTCAACTTATCACTCATCGTTGAACGCATGCGTGCATAGTATGATTGTTCATTATGCATGTGCTTATTTTCCTAACTCTAATTTATCTAAGACTGGACGAAGTACACGCATCATGGTCGGGATGATAATACCTGCCACTATCATCTCTAAGATACCATTGCTTGTAATCACAGTGATAATCACTGTAGAAACAGACAAGCCTGTTACACTAGCGTAAACTTGCCCAAAGAATAACCAAATTAATCCCATGACCATTAATGTATGCAATAAAGTCATACCAATTGCAATCAATGATTCTACAACAAAGTTATTCTTCTTTGCTTTCTTAAATACGGTATATAACAAACCAGAAAGATATCCCAATAAAATACGTGGCCCAAACGCAATGAGTAAACTCCAGAAATTTCCATGAATATCACCAACTGAATAGAATGGTGAAAAGCAGAAACTCGTTATCGTTGGCGCAAAGGTTGCCTTTAGAAAACTAGTTATTCCAAATACAAATCCCAAGATTGCGCCTTCTGTTGGTCCAAGTAAGATACCCGCAAAGATGACAGGTATATGCATTGTCGTAATGGAAATCGCACCTAAGCTAAGATAACCAATAGGTGTCATTGCCATGATGAGCTCAATCGCAATAAACATACTCAGAATTGTCATTTTTTGAATTCTTGTTTTATTACCCATTTGAATGCCTTTCTATATCTTATACTCCACCCATTTCCCTTGATGGAAACGAATTCGTAGTAATGTAAATCTTGTCAACTGATCCGATAATACACCCAACCAAATACCTACTAAGCCAAGTGAGAATACGGAAGTTAATACCCAAGTTAAAATTGGTCGGATAATAGCGACACTAATAAGTGCCACAGCCAATGTATATTTTACATCACCTGCACCTCTTAAGCATCCACCATAAATAATTTGTGATATCTGAAATAGTACAATAATTGCCACAAAGCGAGCAATCATAACACCCATCTCGATTACGGTTTCATCCGCAAAGAAGAACTGATTCAGTGTTCTTCCACCTACTAATAAAACGATTGCAAATATAACCGATATCACTACACCGATTAACTGACATGCATGTCCATAGGTCTTTGCTAAGTCTGGTTTCTGTTGTCCAAGACTCTTTCCAATTAACGATACTGCCGCTACTTGCATACCATCCCCAAACGCAAAGCCCAATGACAAGATATTCATTCCAACCTGATAGGCCGCAAACTGATCGGTACCTAGCTTTGCCGCAAGTACAGCAGTCGTCATAAAACCAACACGCATGGCCCAGTTTTCAAAAAGAATATTCGCACCCAACTTTTGAATCGCATTATATGCGCCAAAATCTGGTTTAATCTTCTCTTCAAGAATATAGGGAATCGATACATAACTATCTTTTTTAAATAACGATTGTATACTCATTCCACATGCAAATACAGTACCTAGTACCGTCGCAAACGCCGCACCAAATAATCCCCATTTCGGAAAGCCAAAGTTACCACCAATCAATAGATAGTTAAAGATGATATTCACGATGGATGATGTAACATTTGTGAACATCGCAATCTTTGTGTTACCGGCACCACGTTGTGCAGCGTTGATCACTAGCGATAATACATTGAATATCATTCCAATCTGTATCACCCTAAAATAAATCACTGCACCCTCATGTGTATCCGCATTAGAACCACATAACGCAATGAGCGGATCAGCAAAAATCACTGTTACAACAGTTAACGCAATACATAACAATATAACAACCATCAATGAAGTCACTAATACCTGATTTGCGTTTCGGCGATTATTCTGTCCAAGTCTTCGTGCAACTAAGGCAGATACTGCGACGTTAATCGCAAAGAAGAAACTAAGACTAAGATACTTCGGTTGAAGAATTAACCCTGTAGCCGCTACTGCATATGTACCCATTGAGGAAACCATAAGTGTATCGATAATACCCGCAAGAGACACAAAAACACTTTCCAGCACAGCTGGCCATGCCATACGTATCGCTTCTGTATACTGTTCTCTGGCGATATTCTTCAACATTCTCCATTCCCCCCCATTGACTTGAAACCTCACTCCAAATGAAGTGAGGTTTTCAATTATGCATTTAATTTCTTTTCAATATCTTCGATATCGTTCTTTAACTTCTCTAAGAAAGCCTTCTTTTCTTCAACTTGACGTTGAATACTGCGAATTCTCTCATAGTCACTTGTTTCATATTCCTGTTCTTGAAGTCTATTAATTTCTTCTCTTACGATTGGAAGTTGTGACTTCTTGTAGTCAAAGGCTTCCTGAAGACGCTTTTGACTATCTTCACGCTTACCATTCCAGAATACTTCTTTTGCCTGTGTGAATGTTTCCCACAATGCGTCATTCTGCTCACTACCAGAATATCCAGCAGCACGCCATTCCTTATCAAGTGCCTTCATACGATCTGTCTTCTCACGACCATAATCCTTTTCATCAGCGATTGTCTTTGCTTCTTCAATTAAGGCATTCTTGATACGGATACTTTCCTTCTGCTTTTCATCACGCTCTGTAAAGAACGCTGTTCTTTCATCATAGAAGCCCTGTCGTGATGCGTTAAACGCATTCCAAAGTTCATCATCCTTATCACGGCCTGCACTACCGATTGCCTTCCATGCGTCCATAAGACCATTAATCTTTTCAGATGTTTCACGGAAGTTATCAGTCTTCTTTGCTAGTTCTTTTGCCTGCTTGATTAAATCAAGTTTCTTCTCTTCATTTTCAGAATGTACTTGTGTTAGATTATCAAAATAGTTACGACGCTTATCATTGAATTGGTTACGATAGCCCTTAAACTGTTCCCATAAGGAATCATCTTCTACACCGGCATTGCCAAGTGCTTCCCATTCATCCTGTAAATTTCTAAATTCTGCTTGTGTTTCCTTCCAGTTTGTGGAATCTGCTAAACTAGCAGCCTTTTCAATTAACTTCTTCTTTTCTTCTGCGTTTGCGCTTTGACGCTGGCTTCTGGCATTGAACTTTTCTAAAGTCTTACCAAACCAAATTGCATATTCTTCATCCTTTGGAGTATTCCAGTTTTCGATTGTTTCGAATTGCTTACGAATTTCTTCGAACTCTTCTACTGTAGAAATATTCTCTGCTTGGCGGCATAGTTCCTGCTTCTTACGAAGATCATTTTCCATATCTTCAAGTGCAGTATCATTATGAGAAGTACCGTATTCTACGCCACCTCCTAAATATGCAGGCTTTTGCCAAGAGAACATTCTATATTCTCCATTTGTTTCGATACCAAACCATCTACCATGGCCATCATTTTGATCCTCTTTTGGTAATACAAAATTGCCATTTTCGTCCTTCGCACCGTATAGAACTTCCACAACCTTACCATCAAAAGTCTTATGTGCTTTAAAGCTGACCTTTGCTAATTTCTCATCAAATCCTTCTAACGTTTTCCAATTCATTGTAATTCCTCCTGTTTGTCGTGTAATACGAAAATCTCTATTAGATATTATACATTATAATTAAAGTGTTTGATGTTCGCGTTTTACATGTTCATAAACAATTTTTGCGATATCCTCAACGTTTTCTTTCTTACCATTACGCATCCACACAGTATAGATGTTAAATAATGCACCAGAATAATAATACAAGTGATATCTACGTAACTCATCTTCACCCTGTTCAAATACGTAACTATCGATATAGTAATTTAATCCATCCTGTAAGATTGAAGATAAATTTGATTGGTCCAAACATTCAATAAAGCGTTCATAATTACAGAAATATAAAAAACCTGCAAGAATCATTTCATACGAACGTACTTTTAAATCCTTTGCTCGTTGTACGCGAACAAATTCATCAACAATCATCTTCATATAATCGCTGAATATTTCACGCTTACTACTATAGTTTCGATAATACGTCATACGCGATACACCTGCCATACGGCAGATTTCCGTTACTGTAATATCATCATAAGCCTTGGTTTCCATCAACCGTATCAGTGCCTCACTAATACATTGACGATTAAATGCATTTTGTTGTTCCTGTTGCATAAATTCTCCTGATAGTTGTATTTTAACATATTTCGATATCTTCCTACTATGTCCAATCCCCATCAAGCATAAACAAAAAAAATATTGAAACCAATCGATTCCAATATTCTCTCGTTTATTTATAACCAAGAACCATGTTTTTTGATATAGAACTTCTTCACGATTTCAATCGTAGTACTATAGAGCGCCAAGATAATAATCAAATATACAAAGTATTCAAATGGCATTTCTGTAAATACAGTATTCTTCAGATTATCAAATAAATATGGAATTGAAATACCTACAAAGATACCAAACGCAGATGCTAGAGCTAGTCTAGAATCACACTTTGAATCAATGATAGGACGCTTTGATGTACGGATAAACTGTACAATCAAGATCTGAGAAATCAGACCTTCAATAAACCAACCTGTCTGGAAGTAATTCTGCATGGCTAGTGTATTGTATCCTAGGATAAACCACAATACCAAGAATGTTAGTACATCAAATACAGATGAGAAACCACCCATGACATTCATGAATGACACAAGCGAAGCACTATTCCACTTATGCGGTGTCTGTAGGAACTCGTCATCGACGTTATCCCATGGAATCGCAATCTGTGTAAAGTCGTAAATCAAATTCTGAATCAAAATCTGTAGTGGTAACATCGGTAAGAATGGTAAGAAGATTGACGCAATGAGTACCGAGAATACATTACCAAAGTTACTGGATAATGCCATCTTCATATATTTCAAGATATTTCCATAAATACGTCTACCTTCATAAATACCATTGAGAATAACCGTCAAACTCTTTTCCAACAGGATAATATCCGCACTGGCTTTGGCAACGTCAGTTCCATTATCAACCGAAATACCTACATCCGCATCATGTAGACTAGGCGCATCATTTACACCATCACCCATATAACCAACTACATGACCATTATTGCGTAACGCATCCACAACACGCTTCTTTTGCATTGGCGATAAGCGTGCAAAGATATCATTCTTCTCCACAACAGAAGATAATTCCGCATCACTCATATTCTCTAAATCAGAACCTGTAACAGCACTCTGATCACCAACCTTCATACCAACAAGCTTGCATACATGTTCAACAACGACAGGCGCATCACCAGAGATAACCTTTACATGCACACCAGCATCATACAAACCACGAATCGCATCTTTCGCATCTGGTTTTGGTGGATCGAGGAAGGCAATAATACCCAAGAATGTCATATTTGTTTCATCTTCCGCATGGAAGACGGTTGTATCACCTACATTTTTCTTCTTTGCGGCAACACCAATGACATGCATACCTTCTTTATTTAATTCTTCCGCAAGAGCATTGATTTTCGCAAGATCTTCTTCGTGAATATCCATGTATTCCTTCTTCACGCGAATACGACTACAACACTCTAATACAGACTCCAAAGCACCCTTTGTAATAAGTACCTCATCTTGTGGCATTGGAAGAATTTCTTCAACATTTCCACCCATGTGTTCACCACCTGGATTAGAAATCAAAACACTCATTCTACGACGTTCAAAGTCATATGGAATCTCATCAGACTTCACATAACCACCAGCGTATTTATGTGCATCATTCTCTTCACCATACGCTAAGATTGCACGGTCAATCAGATTCTTAACTCCCGTAGAGTAGTATGCATTCATCCATGCATAATTCAATACTAAATGTGAATCCTCACCATTTACATCAAGATACTTCTGCAACACAACATGGTCCATCGTCAGTGTACCGGTCTTATCGGTACATAGAACATCAATAGCACCTAAATTCTGAATCGCAGACATATTCTTAACAATTGTTTTCTTCTTCGCTAGGAATTTAGCACCCTTGGCAAGTGTTCCGTTTACAATCATCGGTAACATACCCGGTGTAATACCTACCGCAACAGAGATAGAGAATAAGAAAGCCTCTAACCAATTCTTCTTAACCAAACCATTGATTAATAACACGAAGATAACCACCACAATCATGTAGGTAATTAAGATCCTTGTAATCTTCGATAAGCTCTTATCAAAATCTGTTTCTTTCTTCTTTGTATGAATTGTAGAAGAAATCTTACCTAGATAAGAACTCTTACCGGTACGTACTACAACACCAACACCCGTACCGGAATTCACAGTGGAACCACCTAAACAGATGTTGTTTAATTCTGCCGCATTAACAGTTCTATCATCAACACCTTTATATTTCTCCACAGGAATAGATTCCCCTGTAAAGGCAGAAACAGAAACGAATAAGTCCTTACTTTCAAGAAGATATAAGTCACCACTGACAATATCCCCAGACCCAATCAATTGAATATCACCAGGAACCACTTCTTCCACCGGTACTTCTCGAACTTCTGTACCATCTTCTGTTGGAACTTGAATTCTAACCGTATCATGCTCCATCTCTTTTAACTTCTGCATATCACGGTAAGAACCATAGTCTTGGAAGAAACGAATTACCGCACTCATACACGCCAGTGCAAGAATAATTGTTCCAGATAAGATATCCGACTCCACAACAAAAGTCACAATCGCTAATACAAGTAAAACGATAATAAACGCATCCGCAAAACTATGTACAAGGAAATACGCCCAACTATGTTTCTGCATCGCAGACAAATCATTATAGCCGTACTTTTCTAATCTCTCTTCTCTTTCTTCATCGCTAATACCATTTCGTGTACAAGCTAATTCCTGTAGAAGACTAGATTCCTCTGTTTTCGCAATCTGTTGAAACTCTTGTTCAACACCAGTCGACTTAGGTGTAGGCCCTAACTTCTTCTCATTATTTAGAATCATATCTCCACCTCCTTTTTCATTTACACAACAATCTTAGTTACTTTCACACTGCACGTCAATGAATAATCCATCAAAAAAGTCACAACAAAATTGTGACAAATAACAGCTATTTCAATAACTCTAAATACGTCTTCGCATCCTTACGAGTATGGAAGATATGAATATCTTTTCCCTTGTATTTTGAAAGAAGATTTAAAACTTCAGGTCTATCTTCCTTCTCATAATTTTTGACAAATTCAATCAGATCCTCATCTATTTCATCTTCTACCCATGGCATGTCAGTACGAACCTTGCCAACCCGGTCATAGATTCCTTGTATACATATATCTACTGGATAATCCAAGAAGAATACAGTATCACATGCTTGCATGCGCATTTCCATAGAAGAACCATAATTACCATCAATGATCCATGTATCTTTTTCAATCACTTCCTCAACACGTTTCAAGAATACCGTTTTTTCTACCGTTGTTTTATCCGCATTCCAGTTTAACTGATCTAAGTGAAATAATGGAATTCCTGTACATGCATACAGATGTCTTGCAAATGTACTTTTACCACTACCGCAACATCCAATCACAATTACTTTCTTCATCTTACCTACTCATCTTTATCCTTATAATAACATAATAAGTCAATTGGACCATAAACCGCATGATTCAATCCCTTATGTTCTCTCCCCTCATACACAAAGCCTAACTTCTCAATTAAATGCTGTGAGGCTTTGTTGTAAGGAAAACAGGATACACTAAACATCTGTACCAGATTATGTTCAAAATAATAGTTCATCACTGCCTGTACTGCTTCGTATGTATATCCTCTTCTACGATAGTTCGGATTCATCACAAAACCTAGTTCATACGATGAAACTGCTCTATCGTCATCTTGAAGATTAATCATTCCTATCATCTTTTGATTTTCCTTCAAGATGATACTAAACCGCTGTTGCCGACATAGAATTTCCATCAAAGCTAGATACTGTTGATCTTGCGACTTACTTGCATGATAACCACCATCATCTAAACTTGTCTGTTCATCCGACATGATTTCAAACAAATCATCTTTATCAGAGGATTCAAACTGGCGTAGAATTAAACGTTCCGTTTCAATCCTCTCCATATTAATTCCCTTTCGTGCTTTCATAGCCCGTTTCAAAGCTGAATACACCAGTATTAATTTTAAAATTCACGTTGAATTTGCGTTGGCTTGTGCCTTCTTTATTTTCTCTTTCCATCAGCGCTTTCCCACGTGAGGTAATTTTGGCATTTGGAAGTTCTTTCTCTAGTTGATGCACATCAAAAGAAGAAACCATCGCATTTTCAATCAGATACTGATAACCATCTTGTAATTCTTTTTCACTAATGCCCCATTTAACCTGTTGAAAGATTACCCCTTCTTTGAGTTGGTTAATCATATCCATCAGAAAACAAAGACGAAAACGAGAGACTGGTGGTTTCTCACATCCATCAGGAATCACCCATCTACCCCGTTCATCTTTTTCTGCTAACGGAATCACACCATCCGCACATAACTTCGTCACTGTCTTTACAGAACATCCCCATTTTTGAGCAGCTTGTTTTGTGTTCATACTAAACTCTCCTGTATATTCAAATTATATCATTTCCCAGGAAAACAAAAGATACTCTCTCGAGTATCTTAAGTAAGATGATTATTTAGCTTCAGGAAGAGCTATAAGATTCTTTGTAGTACCTGTAGTTAGAATCTCATTGAAGTTATCCATCGAGTATTCAATCATGTTTGCTAAAGCTTCATCTGTATTAGAGCCAATATGTGGTGTTACCAATACCTTTGGATACATCTGTACAAGTTCACGAACAGTAGGATCAGAAATCTCTGCAGCACTAACTAACTTCTTGAAGAAGAATGATGTTTCGTTAGCGAATACGTCTGTTCCATATCCATCTAACTTACCAGACTTAAGAGCAGCTAAGATTGCTTCGTTATCCTGTAATTCACCACGAGCAGTATTTAAGAAGATTGAACCATCCTTCATCTTGCTGAAGAATTCAGCGTTAGCCATCTTATCGTTTTGACCAGGGAAGTAAGGAACGTGCAAGCTAACGATATCAGACTGTGCAAGTAATTCATCCAGAGTTACATAGTCAAGTACTTCTCTGCATGCATCATTTTCATACACATCATAACCAATCACCTTAGCGCCTAAGCCCTTATACATCTTAGCTTCTGTGAAGCCAATTCTACCTGTACCGATAATACCTACTGTACAGTTACGAATTTCCTTAGAGAAATATGTTGGTGAAACAACGAAGTCACCAGCAGCAGTTGCACTAGTAGCAGCAGCTGTATGACGTAATAACATCATACCTAATGTTAAGGATAATTCAGCGATAGCGTTTGGAGAATATCCAGGAACACGTGCAACGATTAAACCTAAATCTGCAGCAGCCTGTAAATCAATATGGTTGAACCCTACAGTACGTGTAAATACGTACTTGATTCCATATCCCTTTAACTTCTCTAAGTTCTGACGATCCGCAACACAGTTACCACGTAATAAGACTGCGTCAGCACCTTCACACTCAGTGATATTCTCATGAGTTGTTAAACCCTCAACAAGCTTTAAGTCATAGTTATACTTATTATACTTGTGGAAAAACTCTACTTCATTTGGACGAACACCATAACATACTACTTTAAATGACATAATTTTACTCCTTCTGTTTATTATTTATGAAAGCGGGATATTTATCCCGCTTTATTATAATACTATTCTTAATTAAAAGATTCCTAAATGTCCAATTAATTCAACGATAACAATCCAAATAGGAGCCATAATAACAGCTGCTAATGTCGCAATCAATGAAGTGTTAGACGCAACGAGGGCACCCTTATCAAAACGAATTGCATAAGAAGCCGCAACTGTTGCTGGAGGTGTAGCCATCATAATAACTGTTGTACCTAAAGAAACAAGGTTAACTGGTAAGATATGAGTTACTGTTAAGATTGCTAATACAACAATGTTGAATGCAGGGATAATCAATAACTTAATAAATGTATAGTACAGTGCCTTCTTGTCTGTCATCGCATCCTTGAAGTTTACTGAACCAAGTGTAGAACCAATTGCTAACCAAGCAAGTGGAGAAGATAAACCTGCCAAATAAGTTAAAATCTGAGTAATCTGTGGAGATGTAAGGTCTAAACGCATGAATGAAACAGACTTATTAACCATTTCACCTGATGTCGCATCCTTAACAGCTACAGTAACCTGTGGTAAATATGCTTGTGCTAACCACAAGAATAGACCTAAGAATGTAGCGATAACGATTGGATTTAAGAACATAGACTTGATGTTCTTAGATGTCATCTTTAATCCACTCATCTTGATATATCCATAAGAATATAAGAAGATTCTGTAACCAATGTTGAAGATAGAAGCGTATAACGCACCTTCTGCACCATAGATTGCACTTACGATAGGAATTCCAAAGAATGTTGTAGAACCGAAGATACTTAGTACACGTAAAGCATCCTGTTCATCACCTTCAAACTTCGCATAGAGCGGAATTGTTAAGAAGATGAGTAAGATGTAAATTACGATACCCCAGATTAATACATTTAAACCTTGTGTAAATGTTTCTGGTTTGATTGGCGCCATAAATGACTTAAATGCCAATGCAGCAATTGATACTGAAAGTACAACCTGTGTTAATACTTTCGCTGTGCGATCATCGAATACCTTCTTGCGACGCATAACATAACCTAATAGGATAATAGCTACGCTAGAAATAATAGCCGAACTGATCTTTTCATTTGATAATGTCTTTACAAAGATATCAAAGAAATTCATGTAATAGTCCCCTTCTTTCAAATATATATTTCAATATTTACGCGACTTAGTATAGCAAATCTCGACTTTCATTTCAATCCCTCATGTAAAGTTGAATATCACACAATCTAATAGCCAATATTTTATGATTATCTTCCATACATTGTAACCATGCATGCATATAAAAATCCATTCTTTATGCGCAAATGGATTTTTTTCACAATGAAGCTTTTTTACTATAGATGCAAATAGCAAACCATAAATTATTATAGTACTCAACATATCTTTACTTGAATCCTCATTTGTATCATACACACTATAAATCTTCCTTGAATTGCTGTTTTAACTTTTCCTCACTCTTTTGAATTTGATTAACAAATTCTTGGTAATTATCACACGCACAAGGAATATATAAGCCAACTTTTCTTACACCAACATTTTCTCTAGAACTTACACTATCTTCAAATGTAACTCCTTGATTCAGCATCAATTCTTTGACATTTGAATTACAAATATCCGGATAAATATAATATCCCCATTTCGCATCAAATCTGAACATATAAGCTAATACTTGCAGATAATCGCCGCTTGCAATATTTTCTATTGGTTTATACTTTGCGTCCACTATTATTCTATTTGCAGAATTCTTTCCAATAAAATCCGGATAAATCCATCCTGAACCATCAGAAAAAAGTTTTTGCTGTCCACTTCTAGCTTTATTCATAGGATGATAGAACTGTTCTCCAATGAGAGTATTAATATATTCTTCCCATAACCAGGCCCCATCAAATAAGATTCCGTAGATTCGCCTATTCCCAAGTCCAAATCTATGTTTCTGATTTTGCAGAATCATAATACAAAGCTTTTGTAAGCTCCTGTATTCGTGGTAATACGCATGACTTAGTTTATTCTTTTTATTTTCTTCTATGATTGTTCTTCGCTCTGATGCACAATACCCCTGTGTTGATTCAATAATTGATTTCACTTCATCCTTGACGTTTTTCAAAAGTGCATATCCATACGATTTCCCTTTTATATACTCAATCGTATGTCGGATAAGTTCCATTAGATAATTATCAAAAGAATATTCTCTTTGGTTATACGATACATTTCCAATAAAAGGAGTATTCAATCGTATATGTCTTGCTATATCAAGTACACCATTTATATTTCTATCATTGTATTTCTTACAGATATAAGTTTTAAAAGGACCTTTTCGCATTGCACTCTTAAGATAATATGGAAATAAAAATAATAACAGATGATAAACCATATCATCTTGATTCATATCTGTACATAGATTTACAAAATTAGGATAATCTAAGACTTTTTCTAATAGATACTGAAAGAAATAATCCTTGTCTCCTACACTAAACCTAGATTCGATAACAATTCTTTCAGACCCCATCCCAAGAAAACCCATTACGTTTCCAGTACAGTACTTATCATTATAACTTTGAAGAATAAACTGTTCTCTTGTAATATCCTTTGCGTCATTCATACACTCGGGAAATACAAAAACCCCTTCAGTTTGAAGATCACCTAATGTCTTATCTGCAACACGCTTTACAATATTTGCGACCTCAGAAAATGTCTCTTTCTCTATATATTGATTATCTTTAATTTTGACTTGCTTCATCTGCGTCACCTTCATCTGAAGCCTGGTATCCATATGCTTTGGCAAATCTCTTCATGATACCTTGTTCATCATATAATCCATGCACATAATCCTGTAATAAAGGTTTTAAATAATCATTCCATAAGTCATCAAAGCTTATATTCTTAAGCTTAAGGAAATATGCTGCACCAATCTGATAGTTTTCATTTAAATCATCAACTTTGAGAATCTCTTCATTTAATCTATCCATTCTTGCTAAAGCCTCTCTTCTTAGTTGCACATCTCCTAACAGATCAAGCATATTTTGAGTCGATTCAGCTTTCACTTCAATAAATCTAAATCTTCTTCTCATCGCAAAATCAAAACTATCAACAGACCTGTCAATGTCATTCATTGTCCCAATGATAAAAACATTTTCAGGAATATAAAATTTCTCATTTGGATATGCATGCATGTTTGAATATTGCGTTGATACTTCGCCAGATTTCCCACGATACCCAGGATCGATAGAGAAGAATAACTCCCCAAGAATTTTAGAAATTTCACCACGATTAATTTCATCAATAATAAAAATATATTTTTTTAACTCTTCTGGTGCCACATCAGTTTCAGTTACATGTAGCGTTTTCGCTTTAATCGCCTTAAATAACGCATAGTCATAGGAGTAATTTTGTGTTGCAAACTGTTTACCAAAAAAGCTAGTAATATCACTCACTTTTTCAAAATCCAATCCAGCTTCAAGCATCCTACGTATCTCGTCAATATTTAAACTTAGTTTATCGACTGTTTCGTTCCCCGGAATCGCTATATAGATACGTTTGTCATCAATATTAGTGATTGTGAATTTGCTTCCTTTAATTGTTTTAAATTCATCTTCTTCTAGTCTAATATTCGAAAAGAAATTAGTCATGATTGTATTCGCTGATGCTTCTCGCTCCCTAATTTCTTTTGGTTTATGTGAATTCTCAAAATTTTGTCTTGCTTTTTCGACAAATGATTTAAAAACTCCATCTCGTAATTCGAACGCAATACTTCCATCCTCATTCATCTTTGGACGCAGACCTTCCACAAAATCAGAATAGTCATAACTTGGATGAAATTGAACAAACTCTATTTGTTGCTTTTGCTCATCTGTCAACTCAGTGTACTGTTCTGTATATCCATTACTAATAATATCTGCAGCTATTTGCTTTGCTAAGTATGATTTTCCAGTTCCTGGTGCACCTCTAAATACAATATTTTTAGATTCTAATAGTAATTTGGAATATGAGTTCTTATAGTTTTCAAAACTATTTTTTTCTTCAGTGTCTATACCCGTATTATTTTCACTATTCATATTTATTTTTTCGGTTTTCTCCCTATAAATTAGAATAAATTTGTCTCCTTCATTCCCAAATCTTTTCAAGCATTCTTGAACAAATGCTAATGTCGAAAAAATATTCCAACAATAGATATAATATTGTTCATTATTTCTTCTCGTATAAGCCAAGTATTCCTTTGAATCCTTATATTTTTCGAACTCTTCTTTTGTTAAAAAAATACCTCGATATTCTTGATTTTCATTATGTCTGCAAACAGGAAAGTTCTCTTTTTCTGAATCTGTAAGTTTATCGATTTCCTCTTCATATATTTGGAATGCAAGTCTAGGCAATGTTTGATTAGAGATTTCCTTTTCTTTTCGTTCTTTTTTTCTTTTAATAATCTCATTTTTAGAAGAAACAAAATATGTGTCGATAACCTTAAAATTATCGCCTAACTTAATAGTTTCAACAGAAAATCTAGGGTCAGTTGAGATTATATCATTAGCAGTAATAGTTAATTCAAATCTCTCTTGTTTCGTCTGAATTTTGAATCCATGTGATTCAAAATAATTCTTGGCTTCAACCGCATTATATCCAGTTGTTACAATCTCTCCCCCATTTTCAATGTGGTTTGCTACTGCTATTACATATTTTGGTGGATATTTCTTGCCATCACTACTAACGAGTTCATATTGTGTGCTCTTGTGCTTGTCAGGAATACCATATTCATCAATAAATTTTAATGCAGATAATATACTTTCTTTTTCAATTTTTGGAATAGCCATTATTTTCTCCCCTTGTTATATAACGTATCTGATTATTTATAGTTGTGTATCTTTATTTTGATTATATGTGTAGTCACACACTCTTTCAACTAAGTATGGTATTCGCAATATACATTGCGTATATAAAAACCCATTCTTTATATCAGAATGGGATAATTTCACAAACCTATAGTACCTTGCCGCTTGGGACATATTCATCTTTCATGATTGTTTTCGAAATCTTGTCATGGAAGAATCGATATTTTCCTTTATCCATCAATGCCATAATTAGCGAAAGAACACTGCTAATTGCACTAACGATATAAATGATACGACTGATATCTTCTGCCATAAAAATGCCGAAGAATATACCGCTTAGAATGACACCAAAGGCATCATAGAATAAACCCTCGCATAAAACAGATCCTACGAAGTAACGTAACGCAAAATCTTTTAATGTAGCTGGGTTGCCATCTTCACGCACAACTTTAACCTGCATTACCTTCTGCATCATCGTTGAACCACCCGTAATCTTGGCAGGCACAAAGACAAAGTAGAATCCATGTGTGACAAGCACACTTAACAATAACACGATAATCTGTGTTGGCTGTATACCTTCAAACCCGTTGAGAATCTGAATATTTCCGTTATTCATCAATCCATATACAATTCCTGTCACAAAGAGTGACAAACGATTTGTAATAATAAAATCGATGACAAACGCAAATCCTCTTCTTGCAAGAAAAGCATTTTGATTATTTTGTGTGTTTTCTGTTGTTTTCTTTCTTAGTTGCTTATTTTTACCCATGCCTATAATCCTTCCGCAAATAAGATCTCCTCTTCCGCGATGATCTTAAGTGTTTCAATACTCATTAACTGATCTTCCGCATGAACCAACAACAAATTCACACTGATGTTCTCACCATTTGCTTCTTGTGTAATCAGCTCCGCATGTGCTTGGTGTGCTTTATTGAAAAACTCCTCTGCCTCCTGCATACACTTCTTGGCTTCCTCCACATTTTTTCTCTTCGCATGACGATATGCATTCAAAAGAGAATTTCTTGCTTCTCCTACCGACGCAATAATTTTAAAGCAGATTAACTCTAAGCCTTCCATTTTACTTACCTCTCAATTCCTGTACGATACATTTTACCTTTTCCAAACTAACGCAATCATAGTCATCACTTTCGTGATAGGCATAACTTACATTTCCAACTGTTGTAGTAGGATCTTTACACCATTCCTTACAGCTACCATGGAATTGATGTAATCCTGTTTGTTCTTTTAACGCTCTAATATTATTCGCATTAATTCCACTACCCGCAAGTAGTTCAATCTGATCACCAAACTCACTCTGTAATTTTTTGAGCACTGATGCTCCTTGCATTGCAGTAGGTTGTAACCCGCTTGTTAAGATACGATCAACACCACAATCAATTAGTTGTTTGATCGCATGCATAGGGTCATCCACACAATCAAATGCACGATGGAACACTGCTTCCTTTTGATACTGATGGATTAACTCCACCATCTTTTTTGTTTCTGTCACATTGATTGTCGCATCAGAATTTAGAAAACCAAAAGAGATTCCATCTGCTCCATTCTCCAATAAGATTTTAGCATCTTCAAACATCGTCTCTATTTCGACATCATCATAACAAAATCCAGCTGCTCGAGGTCTATCCATGCAGATAACCTTAAGTGATGTCTTTTCTTTTACAAGTTTTAACATCGCAAGACTAGGTGTTAATCCACCAAGATGTAAAGCACTATTTAATTCAACACGGTCTGCACCACCAAGTTGTGCATTGATACAATCCTGTACACTTCCAGCACATACTTCAAATAAATCTCTTTTCATTCTGAAATCGGTGCCATCCTTTCTTGCATGTATTGGTCCATCCACTCTTGGCTAGCAACTGTAATCACTGTCTTACCATCGATACAATTTGCTAAATAAACTTTGGCTTCTTCGTTTTCACGATATATAACAAATGAGAAGTTTTGAATATTCGTAGCACAACCGTAATTACCATCTTTATCAATTGCCACAACACTAAGGTCACCCGCAAAACCACGGCTCTTTTTCAGTTTTGCGTCTAACTCATCTACCGTTCTTTGACAAGCTTCTTGTGGTCCCATTCCTTCTTTCATCTTACGAACGATTTCATAAGAGATACATCCCTTCATCAAATCTTCGCCAAGACCAGTCGCGGTAGCTCCACCAACCTCAGAGTCAGCGTAGAAGCCACCCCCAACGATAGGAGAATCACCAATACGTCCAGCCTTCTTCATAAATAAACCACTCGTAGAAGTTCCTGCAACAATCTTTCCTGCACAATCCAGTGCAACTTCACCAACAGTATCATGACCATCATATGGTTTTAGCTCCTGCTCGCGTACTTCTTTGACACGTTTACGATAATGTTGCTTGGCTCTATCTGTTAACATTGTCTTTCTTTCAAAGCCTTTTTTGCTTGCATACTTTTCAGCACCTTCTGCGACAAGTACGCAATTGACAGTATCTTTCGATAACTCTTTGGCAATGGAAATCGGATTTGCAAAATCCTTAATACCAGCTACAGCACCCATCGCCATTGTATTTCCATCCATATATCCTGCATCAAGTTCGACAATCATCTCTTCATTTGGCAAACCACCATATCCAACTGATTTATAGTATGGAAAATCCTCT
This sequence comes from uncultured Solobacterium sp., assembly GCA_938041275.1. Lineage (GTDB taxonomy): Bacteria > Bacillota_I > Bacilli_A > Erysipelotrichales > Erysipelotrichaceae > Bulleidia. The sequence continues at coordinate 8,471 of CALISH010000055.1, read as the reverse complement.
ACACAGCGTATTGCATGTTCAACTGCTTCCCCACTGCTCTTACCTTCTTTTAATAAGTTACCTGCTTCCTGTACACCTTCCAGTGCCATTCGCCAAGTCGCAATTATCGCCCACATTCAAACATCCTCCTAGTCTATCGGTTTCCGATAGAAACCACCATAGAAATCATCCGTTCTATATACATTTATGATTGCACGAGGATCAATACTTAATATCAGATGTGCAATCTCCTTCACCTCTAATGTCGAAACAACAGTATTCAACATGTAATTCTTTTGATGAGAATATCCTCCATAGCTTTCCCAAACCGAAATACCATGACGATACTTCTTTGTATATGCAGCTACAATTTCTTCAGGCATCTTACTTGTTATCTGTATCGTACTGCGGTCATATCTTCGATACAGACTTTCAATGACTTTGGTCGATACAAACTGCATGATAATAGAATACCCTGCACGCTCCCAACCAGACACAAAACCAAAGATACATAACAAGATACAGTTATATACAAAGACATATGTCCAAATACTCTTTCCAGTCTTATTTGAAACATATAATGCAATAAAATCTGTACCACCCGTACTTGCATTACCCACTAACGCAGCCACAATTCCTAAGCCATATACCGCGCCACCAATAACGATGTTTAACATGATATCATCAAACAAAATATCAAATTGAAATACAGTTAAGAATATTGACACACATGCAAATTGCAATGATGATAGTATAGTAAACTTTGTTGAAATAGACTTACCACACAGTATCGCTACTGGTACATTCAGTAATACAATCATTAGCGCAACTGGTATTTGTATTTGATGTTGACTGCCTATAACATTTATTAATATTGCAAGACCCGTAAATCCACTCGACAACAATCCGGCAGGTCTTAAAAAAACTTTTAAGGCATAAGTTTGCAACAAAGCCGAAAAGATGACACAGAGAATACTGAACACTAAACGGATCGATTGTTTCTGCTTAAAATCGATGAGTTTCTCTTTCATTCTACCCCTCTTTTTTATATTACTATTTTAATAAATTATCATATAGATTCCTATGTTTTGTTTTCCTACTATTAGGAAAATATTATTCCATGCTACGAAAGGTGATTATTATGAATAAACGACAAGAAAAGATTCTTCACATTCTACGTGAAGAAAACAAATGGTTCACTGCTAACGAACTCGCCAAATTATTATCTGTATCTAATCGTACGATTCGTTCTGATGTTGATACAATCAATAAAGTTTATTCTGAGAAGCTAATTACCTCAAATCTTCGAAGTGGATATGCTCTCATCCCTGAAAACTATAAACAATTTCAATCGAAACGACAGAACTTATTGCAAAGTTCACTTGAGAGAAATCTATATATTTTAAAGTCACTTCTCTTATCGCGTGATTCTATCTATATTCCTGATTTATTAGAACAGTTATGCATCTCTGAATACACTCTCGATGCACATCTGAAAGAGATTCGTAAACAACTAGCAAATTATCAAAATCTCAAGCTCAAGAAATCATCAAACCATCTCGTCCTATTAGGTTCTGAAAATGAACTACGAAAATTATACAAACATCTTCTCATGGACGAGACCAAGCAAAATTTCTTAAATATCAACGAGCTAGCTAATCTATATCAAAACTTTGATTTACTTAGATGTAAAAGCGAGTTGGAAAAATTATTGCAAGAACACAAATATGTAATTAACGCAAATGCATTACCTTCCATCCTATTGCACATCAGTATTTCCATTGATCGTATTCTCAGCGGAAAATATATTGAGTCAACATACACAAGTTCCAAGATTCACGATGCGATCGAATATAAGATTGCCAAAGAATTCTACGAACGAATCGCAATCTTATACCAAGCACAGGTTATTGAAAGTGAAGTTAATATCCTTGCGCTATTACTGATGGGAAACAATCCAACACAAATCAGTGATACAGAAATCTCCAACTATATGCCAGATGGATTACTCTGCAGTGATATCGTCAATGAGTTAATTGCGTTTATATACGGTCATCATGGTATCGACTTCTCTAAAGATGATGACTTTAAACTTGGCCTAACGCTCCATCTCCAATCGTTGATTGAACGTAGTATCAGTCAAACCCACACGACCAACTTATACCTGCAAGAAATTAAACGTAAGTTCCCATTAATTTTTGAAGTGGGCGTAAGTACTGCGACCTTCCTTGCAAATAGACTGCATATCAGTATCAATGAAGATGAAATTGGTTTTATCACATTACATCTAGGTCTAGCCTACGAGCGTATCTATCATTCCAAAAAACTAAGAGCAGTATGGATTTATCCGTTGGGTGAAAAGGCATTTTACACCCAACGCAAAAAGATTGAAACGATATTCTATGAACACATCGAGATCGCCAAAGTGTATGCATACTTCCAGGAAGAACTCATCCTTGCGGATGAGCCAGACTTATTGATATGCTCAATTCCACTACGTCACAATCTGAAGATTCCAACTGTTGAAGTATCATTACTATGCGGTAAAAATGATGAAGCTAAACTTTTTGAAATGATTCATGAAATTGAAAGAACTCGTACGCAAAAAGAGTTCTATACAAATCTAAAAGGATTGATTTCAAAACAGTTCTTCTATAATCACCAACTCTTCAATACACCACAAGAGATTCTAGCGTTCATGTCGAAAGAGCTCCAAAAGGCTTCTATTGTGACAGATGCATTCTATCCATCTGTCATGCGACGTGAAGCACTATCACCAACATCATTTAATTTCAACTTTGCTACACCACACCCAATTGACTCCTCTTGTCTAAAATCCGCAATTTCAATTATGTTATTAGATAAACCAGTGCAATGGGGCAAGTATGAGGTACAGCTTATTTTCCTACTAGCAATTGATAAACCCGATACCACAACTCTCAAACCATTCTTCGATTGGGTTGCCTCTCTTACAGAAGATTACGAAAAGCTATCTCACTTAATTTCGAGCAACACATATGAGGAATTCATGAGTTATCTCATTTCATAAAATCAAAAGAAGATGCCACAAGGATAATTCTCCTGGTACATCTTCTTTTTCATATCTCAAACGAAATTCTAAAATACTACAACGTAAATCTAAACTTTTGCCAAGGTTTTAGACTATCAAGAATAAAGAGTTCTTCTTCACGGATATGTCCAACTACATTGGTTCTTCCACTATTCTTCATATCCTGTAACGCAACCTGCAGTTCACCAGCATATGTTCCATACTCACTACTATCAATCAATACATCACCACGATGAATCATATCTGGCGCATGGAATACATCAAAGTGATTACCTCTATATTTCACTCTACTTTGACTCGAACGAATCATGCATGGATTTAAATCACCACGATTTAAATGTAGTTCTTCTAATACGATCTTCTTTTCTGTTTCAGGAATATTTGGTTCAAGTTCAACTTTGAAATTTACAACATCTAAAGAAACATGCTTTAACGCTTCCTTCTCCGCTGCACTTGGATAACAGTTTGCGATAATAATATCGTCAATCATATCTAATGCGACTAAATGTTTTAATTGAATAGCAATCGGCATATGACGATGCATTTCCAATGTACATAAGCCATCTGTTGTAGGCCATGGTCCATACGCATCTTTTTCCAAGGAGCCGATAAACGCAGCTGTTCTCAATCCATAGTGTCTAAACTTTTCAGAACACTTCAAGAAGAAATCTAAATCCAACCCTGTATAGTCATGTGGATAAAAATTATGACATGCACACAACTGATAACGATTTGGTTGATAGTCCATGATTGTATCAATTGTATGTGTACTTGAGCTCATATTGATTTCCACTTTTAATCCATATGGATTGTATGTCATAAGTGCTTCTTCAAAACCACTGAAACCACCATCCATGCGGATACCATCCGCATGAATATCATGGAAGAATTTTAAATCAGTATAACTTACACCCAATTCTTTAAATACAGATGGATTTACATCTAATATGATTTCATAACCCAGACTCTTTGCGTAATCATGAATCTTTGTAAACTCTTCCTTAATTTCATTTGCTGGCTTTCTCACTGATAATAAGCAAGAAAATATTCTCTTTGCACCGATATCATGCATTTCTTTTAGATATACAAAGATTTCTTCAATACTACTTTTTTCTGGATAAATAGAAACTCCTAGTCTTCTCATAACAATTCCTCCTCTAATGGATTTTCAGGTATTTGTTCTGTACATAGTTTATATAGTGTCCATGCATAAATTTTTGCACACGCAACCAAATCATCAATATTGACCCATTCATTTGGCTGATGGGCAATTCCATTTTGTCCTGGGAAACTTGGTCCATACGGAATAATGGAATCACAAACATGAGCGTACGTTCCACCTGTTGTTGTCGTCGGTTTAACGCTAGTATCCGTCGCTTCTTCATATGCCTTCTGCATCGTCTTTACAAGCCACGAATCCTTATGGTGCAGCACTACTGGGGAATTCGATACTAATTTCACCTCTAAACCTACTGCTTTTGTTTGAATTTGTTGCATGATCTTATCCATATCACAAGTTGGATAACTCAGTGAGAAACGAATTCCCATCTGATTATTTGCATACAATAAAAGTTTATTGCGAATCTTCATCTCACCAAAATGTTCGTCCTTTACGGCAATGCCCAATCTATCACCATTGACATTCGCATTCATGAAATACTCATTCGCAAATTCAATTACCTTCTGTTCATCACCCCAGACTTCAATGACCGCTCTACCACGTTCACCATAAATGGCAGGAAATTTATTATCCGGTGTAAAACCTACAAGTGGTTTTTCCTCATGTTTCAAGAAGTAATGCATATCTTCCATGCCAGTTTCTTCATTTGTACCAAAGATAATATGTATCGCTGTCTTTGGCTGTACACCTAAATCTTTTAATGCAAGCATGCCATACATTGCCGCAAAGAGTGGGCCCTTATCATCTAACGCTCCACGTCCCCAAATTCTTCCATCATGGATTGCAGCGGAAAAAGGTGGATCAATCCAACCATCGCCAACTTCAACAACATCTACATGCCCAATAATACCAATATATTCCTCACTATCACCGAAACTGCCATAGCCCATATAACCATCTACATTTTTCGTTGGCAGTCCCTCTCGTCTACAAATTTCAAGTGCTTTTTCCAAAGCATTTGCAGGCCCAATTCCGAAAGGCTTTTTCTCTTGTGGCTCACCACGTCTTGAATCAATTTGTACCATTGTACAAATGTCATCAATCATATCTTGTTTCCGTCTTTCAACCTGCGCAAATATCTCTTCCTTATTCACAATTAATCTCTTTTCTTTTTAATTCAATAAACATGTATGTTTATATTTTTCTCTAATTTTTAAAATCAGCCCGAACAGTTAGCTTTTGTCCGGGCTTGACTTATTCTAATAACAAATTGTTTCTTTTAAAGCTTCAAGATTTTCCGGATGATTTACGGATGCATCAATGAACTTTGCCATATTTTCAAATGACTCACTCAATCCTGTTCCACCTTTCTTAGGCATCTTTAGGATCGTAATATCATTCTTATATTGTGCAATCACTTCTTGATTTTCAATTGCCATCATACTTGCGACTTTTACCGTTGTTTTTTCTGCAATTAATTTTGCACAACGAGCAGCCATCTCACTGTATTCAGGGAAGTTAAAGCATGGCCCACACAAGACAAAATCTGGTTCCAATTTCTTCACCATCGCAGTCATCTTCATAACGACTTCATCTTTATTCTGCTTGTAGTAATCCATTCCACAGTAAAGTGTTGCACTAATCTGACCGCCTATCTCTTTCAAATATGGTTCTAAAAGCATTGCAGTCCCGGCAATCTCGCGCGTTGCATTTAGTGTGCAATCAGGGTTGCTCTTACCACCTGCTCCAGCTAAGCCGGAATCAAAAATCAATATTACTTTCATATTAGTCTAACTTCAAATCATCGAAGGACAATTCATCAAGTTCATCCTTCTTCTCTTCCTTTGCTAACTTCTCTTCTTCCTCTAGATACTTACTATCTTGCATCTTGAAGAATGGATAGTAGAGAGCCATGTCTGCAAGTAGCATTAACAACTGTAAGATTACAGCATTAAACGAACCAGTCGTCAGATAACCTGAAATAAAGATTGGCGTTGTCCATGATAGCTGAACACCAGATGTAACTGGAATGAATCCAATTGCAGTCGCAAGCTGTCCAATAATTGTATTCATAACTGGCGCTAAGATAAATGGAATTACCATGATAACATTCAATACCATTGGGAAACCAAAGATAATTGGTTCATTGATACCGAAAATACCAGCAGGAAGTGCCATTCTTCCTAACGTCTTTAGACGCTTGGACTTTGCCATAAATGTCATCATCAATACAAGACCCAATGTAGATCCTCCACCACCGAAGTTGCAGAAGAAATCTGAGAATGCTGATGTAAATACATTTGTCATTGGTAAACCAGCCTTCGCCAATTCATAGTTCTCTAATGTTAATGCCTTATGAATTGGAGAGAAGATTGTATTTGTAACAGCAGGTCCATTGATACCAAAGAACCAGAATAATGTACTTAAGAACTGATAGATAACTTCAAATGCTTGAGACTTACCTAAGCCAACTAACGGAGCTTGTAGTACTTGATAAATAAATGAATGTACATTTCCAAATGGAGTATTAACGAAAATCATGTTAATAAAGAAGAATACAAGCATCGATAATCCTGCAGGAATTAACGCAGCAAATGAATCCATAACTGCTGGTGGGACACCATCAGGTAACTTAATAACAAGTTTTTTCTTAATTGCAAATGCAAAAATTTCTGTAGAAATAATTGCTACAATCATCGCCAAGAAGATACCCTTTGTACCTAAATGACCAAACGAAAAACCAGAGAACATTTTGCCATCTGCATTTAAGAACGCAGCATGTTTCATTGGTGTAATCATCAAGAATGTAACAAGTGCAACAACCGCAGATTCAATCTTATCAACACCCTTTTCTCGTGCATATGCATATGCAATGCCCATAACAGATAATAATGCATAGCAATCAAATGTAACTGCAGTTACTGCATCAAAATATTTTTCCCATCCTTCACCAGCAAATGTAGCAATCATCTCTGACCAACCCTCAATTGGGAAGTTGGAGATTAATAGGAAAATGGATCCAACGATAACTACTGGTACTGCATACATAAAGCCATCGCGGATAGCCACTAATACCTTATTCTTAGATAAGGCATCAGCGATTGGGATAAGGAACTTTTCTAAAGCCTTAATCATAATAATTATTTACCTTCGCTTTCTGCTTTCTTCTTTTTAATTTCTAAAATTGCACGTTTGAGAACTCTCTCACCGTCCATGTTACCGTACTCTTCTGTATCGATAACGAAAATTGGTTTTCCTAGATGTCCATAACGGTCTACTACCTTGTCATATAAATACTTAACCTGCGGACCTAAAAGAATGGCATCTGGATTTTGTTCCGTAATGATTTTATCTAATAAATTATCAGAGAATGCTTTTACTTCAATATCTAGAGAATGTTGATCTGCAACCTTCTGCATCTTGCTTGCCATCATAGAAGTAGACATCCCCGCATTACAGAATAGATAGATTTTATGCATAACTCCCCCTCCTTTCTATCGTTCTATCATTATGTTAATCGCAAATCCAACTCATATTCCTTAATTTATCTGCCGCATGCTAGGAAACTTTACTTGCTTTCACTTGATCCAGCCATAATATAAGTAGAAAAAGCCGATAGACTAAACTATCGACCTCTATGAATTTATTTATTACTTACTCGATTTAAATCTCTTTACAATGACAAATCCGAAAATCGCCAAAGCTACAACAGCTACACCAATATAGAGAGATAGATTTGAATTATCGCCTGTCTTAGGTGTCGTTGGTGGTACAGGATTTTTCGTATTCGTAATTGTGAAACCTGTTTGTGCTGTACCAGAGATAGCACTTGTATATCCCTCTACGCTAACTTCCTTCACCGTGTACTGGATTTCATGTCCATCTGTTTGGTCATACTTATATAGATTTTTAAATTCACCCTTCCACTGGTTTGCGGCATTCAAGGTGAGTGTCTCTTTCTCTTCACCATCTACCAGCAGTTTCACATCTACTTGAGCTGCTTCTTTTCCAATCCACTTCTTTTCGACCGGAATCGTCAACTTCTCCGTGTTTGTATTTGTTACGATATAGCCTTTCATATCGCCTGTTACTTTCGTTTCATAACCAGTAATACTATCTTCCTTGATTGTATAGTTGATGGCCTTCCCATCTTTATACTGTTCCAAATTCGCAAACGTATATTGCCATTGATTTGCAGCATTCAATGTAGCTGATTTGCCTGTATCTGTTCCATCTGCATATAGATGTACCGTTACGGAATCTGCTTCTTTACCTATCCACTTCTTGGTCACCGGAACAGAT
>CALISH010000054.1 GCA_938041275.1 uncultured Solobacterium sp. | reverse complement strand
TTCCTTGTATCCCAAGGATTCAAATTACCTATAACTGAAAATCACTTATAGGTAAGAATATATACATGGGTAAGGATATAGAACATTCTTACCCATGTATTATTTTTTGTGTTGTTATGGTAAATAATAACCTTCATTCTTTAGAGTATCTGCTAGAATAGCCAGTTCTCTATAATCATCTAATGGTAAATTTACCAATGTCCATTTTACATCATCAAGTTTAAGCTGTCTTGCTACACAAACTTCACTATATTTAAGTAAAGTATCTTTGATAATATGTTTAGGCATAGAATTTACTATTCTATATAGAGCAAATGTAGTATCTTCTTCAGCTGCTCTATATCTATAGTTATACCATTGTTCATTTCTATGAGTATCTAGCATATTGATAATAAACAATGGAGTCATTTCACCATAGAATAACGCTTCAAGAATGATGCGGATATCATCTACAGTAGTTGTATTATATTCATAGGTAATCATCAATAAGAATAAGATACGTCTAATATTGATTTCTTCACGTACATCTGAAAATCTTGCTATTACAGCCATAGTATAGAACTTTCTAGGAAGATAATAGATACTGTCTAAGATTTCACACACGTCTTTATTGATTGTAATACCTAAATCATTGAGTATTTCTGTAACCATACTAGGTACTTCATCATTCTGATGTACTACGTTATGATTATAGATTACTCCGTTTATATAGATACGGTCTAGTTTATTAAAACTAAAACCTGGGGTGTATTTAGTAAGCAGTTGTTTAATTAACTTAGGAACCATAGGTCGTTCTTCCCAAAGCTTAGCTACTTCAGGAACCTCATAAGAGTATTTAACGAACTCATGGAAGTTATTGAAGATAAACAATTTAAGCTCATCTTCATTATAACCCTTAGACATAACTTCATTAACGAAGTTATCTCTAATCTCTGCTTTTTCTGCTTCCGAAGGATCATCTAATAGCATATTCAATTCCATCGTATCTACAATAGGATCTAATGCAGGATTCTTCAGGTTATTAAAGTAAATGCCCTTCATAAGTCACCTCGTATATTGGTAGGATTAATAGTCTTTTGTGATACCATTACTAGTAATGATTACACGTTTAGGTTTAGCTGGTTCTTCTGGAACTTCAACTGTAGGAGATATAGTAACTTTTTCTGCAGTTTGGTTGAAGAAATCATCTTTAGCAGATACAGTTACACGTGGTTTAACTACAGGTTTAGCATCAGCAAAGAAAGCATCTTTATCTGCTTTAGAAATATTTTGCGGACCAGACTTATCAAAGTTAAACATACCATCTTCTTTATTGATAGTCATAGAAGAAGCTTCATCAAAGAAAGAGTCTTTAGACTTATCAACTTTAGAAGTACGTTCTAAGTAAGTTTGATATGCTTTATTGACTTCATCGATTGGCATCTTAATACCAGAAGCAATGAATTCAATAAATTCTTTACCAGGTTCAGCATCTTGAATATGAGTGAAGAACTCATATGGCTCACCAAGACGTTCACGTAATACATCAGTATTCAAGTCCATGTTTTGAGCCGCAGGAACTAGACCAAAGATTACACCAATACGTTTAGCTGTAGGTTTGAATTCCAAAGATTTGCTATAGTCTAACATTTTACGAAGTTCTTTATATAGGTCGTCTGTATTCTTAATGCTAGCAATTTTAGCTTTTTCAATAGTCATAAAACCAGGGGTAGTAGCCAATTTATATAAGTCAGTATCATCGATATTTTGATCAGATTCTACTAAGTCTTGACCAAGAAGAACTGCCATACGTTGAGTGAATTCTTGGTTAGCAACACGTTCAGCATCTTGTTTACTACGAATACCATCTAAGAATTTCTTATTACTAATAGCTTGTACTGTATATTCATCAGATAGCTCTTGGAAGTATTCTACAGTGTTTTGGATACCACGAGCATCTTGTTCGAAACCAGTGAATACAAACATGTGTACGTTCATTTTCAATACTTGTTTACAGTACTTAGCTATAATAGTAGAAGCACCACAGCCAGTACCACCTTCCGAGGAAGATACAATAATAATAGCTTCATCTTGAGGATCTGGGAAAGAATCTAATTTGAATAGGTCTGCACGTAAAGCTTCCATAGCTAAGCCTTTAGCCATATCACGTTCTTTACCGCAACCACCACGATTATCACCGAATACAATATTAATATCATTGAATTCGTCTTTCATATCTTTTTGAGTTGTATTCAAAAGTAAAACATCTTTACGATCAAATACACCTTGGTTGATAGCATGCATAGCTGCTTTATTACCAGCAGCACCAATACCAATAAGTTTTGCTTTCATAATAATTACCTCGTGTAAAAATAAGTAATCTATTAGGACCATATTGAGCCCGATTAATATACAGTTACAGTTATTGTAAAAAATAAATATGTAGTAGAACCAATAAGAGGCTCTACTACACACTTTAGATAACTATTTCTTATCTTTGTCTTGTTCTTGCTTCAATTGTTCTTGAAGCACTTTTTGGTCGCTATCATTAAGCTCTTGGAAACCTAAACCTAAGTCACCAACCTCATTGATTACGCCATATTTACTATCTGCCATAATTTTTTCCTCCATAAATGAATCAATTAACCATATGTTCAGCTCTATTATTTAAGTAGACTGCTACATCATACAAGCTATCAAATACTTTTACTCCATTAGATTCTACTAGATCCATAAGAGCTTTCATAGATTCTAATTGATGATTAGTGTATGTAAAATCACCACCAAAGTCACTATACAATATACATAGTATAGTATTTTCTGGTCTCTTATTACTATCATCTACCACTTCAGCAATAGAGTATACTCCAGACATAGCTGGTGTAATACAGTATAGTCTTATATCATCATGATCACGGTGATACTTCTCTTCGAATTTAGCACGTTCATCCCATACAGATACTACAGGATTGAACGCTTTTACTTTATCTGAAAGCATTCTAAGTAAATCATTTCTCCATACAGAACCATTACATGTGCCACCTAAGAATACAGTCATTTGTGGTTCTTGTTCTTCACGTAACGGAGATACTACTTTTTTAGTAGACACACTACTTAATTTAATCTCTTTTAGTTCATCAGTTTCCATAGATTGTCCTCCTTTTATATAAGTGTAGTATATATTGTAACACAAGAAAACCCCATATAGGCAGTACCTATATGGAGTAGTCTTGCGTTTAAGTGAGTTTCGGTAACTCTTGAAGAAGCGCTTGCCCATATAGTTAGTTAGAAGGGAAGTCTAGTAAGATATAAGAATAATCGCAAAGAATCTTACTATACTGAAAGCACTAACTATATGAGTTTTGATAGGTAGATTTATAAGTTATAGATTATACGAGGTGCTACCTATCACTATATTGTTTATATGATTTTATTTTTTACAAGAGACAAATAAAACCCTAGTACAGATTGTATCCGTACTAGGGTTCTACTAGGTAAGTACATTTATTTTTAGGAGTCAAATGAAAAAATCTTAGCTACTTATATGTTATGATCTAGATGAAGCCATTCTATACAAGTTCAATAGCTGTTGGTAAGATTCTAAGTTACGATCACTATTAAACTTAGTATGGTATAAGAATAAGATCTTATTATATACGAATGCTAGTTTAACGTAACCAGTCTTTTTAAATAAAGCTTGTTTTGCTTCAAGATATGATTCATAGTCTTTAGTGATATCAATAATATCTTGCTGGATACGTTTACGTTGTTTAGGTGTAAGATTAGCAGTCTTAAGTTCTTGATTTAATACAGCTAATGCTGCTAATGTACGTTTACTGGAATCTATATGAGCCATTGAATCAATAAAGAATTCAAATACCCCAATAATACCAAATGTAACGTAGAACTTAAGAATCCATTCTAATACATTAGACTTTGTCGTACTATGACTAGTATCTAATTTATTAGACTCTAACTTAGTTAAAGCTGTAGTCAATGCTGGGCCATATCCATAGATGGTAGCAAATGCATCAGACTTTTCTTCTTCAGAATCATATTCAGAAACAAGATTCTTTACTGATTGGCCAAATTTAGTATTCAAAACTTTATTGACTACTGTCTTGTCTCCAGTTAAGAATTTAAAAGCATCTGAGATATTACCATTTAAGATAGCATCTTTAACTAAGACTACACCGTTATTAATATAAGCCAAAGCGGATCTACAATCTAAACCATTGAATGCTTGTTGGATACCAGCCATAATATTAGCATCACTAATATTACGGATATCTTCTTTAGCACCATTAGTTAAATTATAGATAGCTTTATTCATATCAGTCATACCACGAACTAGGTTCTTGATACTAGGGAGATTGTATTCATACATAGCAGCTTTAGCACTGAAATGATGACCAACCTCATGTAATAAGATAGCTACTAGCTCTTCATTACTAAAGCTAGTATCACATAATAAACCATAAGAGAAATATACATTTAGATCATAACCATCTTTTGGGTTAAATTGGTATGTGCCATTCTTAAAGACTGGTTTACCCATACCATTTAGTTTATCTCTGAATACTAATGTATAAGCATTCTTCGCTGTAGTGAAGTCTACTAAGAAATTAGTATTAGCAAACCCAAATTGATTCTTCATTACTTTAGCTAGTTCTTTAGATTCGACTACTGTATCGTTCTTGTACTTTTGTTTACGGATATCTCCGATAATTGATTCTAGTTTGATAAGGCTTGGTGTCTTACCAAAATACTGTTCGTTATAAATAAACATTGCTTATTCCTCCTTGGCTTATTAAAGTGTTTCACGAAAACATCTTAATAAAATCAAGGAGGATAATGATGAAGCAAGATAATGAAGTTATACTTAAAAAGATATACCCTCTGATAGAGCAAGCTATCTCTAGAAGAGTTTCACAATATAAACAATACATCAGTAAATTCATTGCAGCTAGAGCAGAAGACTTATATGCTATTGCACCATATAGACGTATTTACTTTACTGATAATGATAGAGATGAATTCTTTAGAATGCTAGGCATTCAACGTTCAGTTATCCAAAGAGAATTACGGAATACTTTCTATTTTAGTATTCCGTCTTTTAACCCGGCAGCTGCTAAAGACGAAACCACTATAGCTATGCTATGTATAGTTAGATTCTTCCTAATGAATAGAAAGAAATACTATAAAGAGCTAGACCTATCATTGGTTAATATAGCATTCTCTGGATCTTTCTATCCATCTATTCATTATGGTTCATTCCAAGTAGTACAGCCTATAGAGTATAAACATATAATGGACTATGTAGTTAATAATAAGATGTCTGCTAAATATGATCTTAAAGTCAAAGGTAATGTATTTGGTGCAATACGTTCTATTGCTACAACATGGGCTGAGACTTATCAAGATAAGTTTGAAGACTTTGATGATGAAGATGTCAAAGATATTGTACAGCAATTACATACACGTATCAAATCATTTATGAAAAATATCGCTACGCTATATTATGAAGCATTTAAAAATCGTAATGAGTATCTTAACTATGCTAGTGATGACTATAGTGAAGACAACTATAGATTGGCTGATACTGATAGTCTATTAGCTGAACGTATAATCGATAAGACTGTACAAGCTATTAGTACTATGGGTGTAAACTATTCTTATTGTAAGATGGCTGCTGATGTCAATGTATCTACAGATGAAATCAAAGCTATCATAGAATGGGTATTGAAGAACGATACTAAGTCTCTTACTGAAGTTAAAGAGTTCATTAGTCTTCTAGTTTATCTATTCTTCCAAAGCACAGATAAGAAAGACGTTAAACGTGTTGAGTTCGTAAGATTTACTACAGCACCTAGACCTAATAGTAAAGTCAAAGAAGTAATCAGATCTAAGGAAATCCTAGAACGGTGGTTGATGAATGGTTCTAGACGTTATCATGTACGTAAGAACCGTGCTGCTACAAAAGCTAGTTATCAACGTTCCGTTTTAATGTATTTCGCTTTAATGATTCACTTCTCTAATCTATAGGAGGAACTAAATGACACCACAAAGAAAGAAAGCTGAAAAGCTAGTATTCGATGTAATGCTAGCTATGGATCCATCTGGTAAAGTTACTGACTATTATAAAAAGATATTCTCAGAAATGAGTGATAAAGAGTTTACTAAGTTCGTATCTGGTAAATATCCATTTAGATTTATCACTCGTGTATTTGAGATTGAACCAACTATGGACCAAGTAGAGAAAGCTGCTAAAGTAATAGATGTACCTATCTTAGAGAAAGTTGAAATGCCATATATCTATACAGATGAGAATGGTCATGGTGCTACATCTCATGAAGCATTAGTTGGGTACTTACATCTAAAACGTATGAAACAATTCTTGACAAAAAAGAATGCTATCTCTACTAATATAGCTATGCGTGATAATAAAACAGGTATGCTTATTTCTCATGATAAGAATGGTATTACGTCTGATAGGGAAATGGAATCTCTTGTAGTTAGTGGTATGGATGCAACTATTAAAGAACTATCCAGAGCACGTGCAGATTCTGTGGATGCTAAACAAGCTATGTATAATACTATCTCCACGTTAGGTTATATCTCTCAAGATGATATTCCTGATGACCCTAGCGATCCTATGAGTAAGAACTTACTTAATGTATATATGCTAGGTTCACATCTATCTACTAACTTAATTAATATTGGTAACGTAACACCATTGACTTTAAGTGGTAAGAAGATATCCCGTCGTGAATAAAAAATAAAATAGATTAAGGCTAGAGGAAATTCCTCTAGCCTTATTTTTTAGCAAGATATTAAAACATCTTCTAGGCGTTTTAAGAATCTATCTTTAATGTACTCTATTTCGGAAACATCTTTTTTAGCTATAGTAGCCCAAAATGTTAGACTACCATATGCTTCGTTTATTCTCTTTTTGAAATAGCCGATAGCCCATCCGCTATTGACTTTTTCATTTAGACGATGTTCTGGGAAGTCCCAGATGCCAAGCACATTAGCCACTACTTTACATGTAAGCTCATTCTTCATTTCTTGAAGACGAGCAATATCATAATCTGCCTCTTCGGCTAAATTACGATATATACGTTCACAGTTATCGTAGTTCAAAGATACAGATTCGATTTCAACACTGATATGTAGATTGCTATTCATGATATATTCCTCCTATGTAAACTAATATAAATATAATATAACCATGATATTACCATTATAGTATACAATTAAAAAAAAACAGTTTTACGAAACAGTAAATACCCAGTATAGACAATGTCTATACTGGGTATATTGTGTTTTTATTTAGTAAGGAGTATATTTCATAAGTGACATAAACGTACTTAAGATGTTGATAGGGGTAGGTTATGGACTACCCCTATACACATCATTAAGAGGAAACTTTAGTCTATTATTGCAACAAGGAAAACAATAATAAACCTGCAAACACTGCAACAAGTATCTAACATGGCCGTTTGTTAAGATACTGGCACCTGTATGATATACGGTATATAAGAAGTGCACAATCAAATCTAGTTACCGTTAACCTAGATAAGATTGTAATAGTCAGCTGTCACTGCTATTACACTAGTGTTAGGTTAAATGAGAGTATGATGTGAAAAAAATAAACAGGTACTGGAATTTCCAGTACCTGTATTTGAATCTTAATCAGCTCTAAAGTTTACTGGTTCGTCACTAAGTAATTGTGTTTTCTTAGATATGATAGAGGCTAGAGTTCTTATAGCTCTCCATTCTTCTGCACCGTCATATTCATATCTATACATAATATAGTCTCTAGTATATATAAATATCTTATCTGATATTTCAGTTAAACCAAAGCCACTTTCATATCTAAAGTCTGCATTCTTAGCAAATACATCCCAAGACATATATGTATCACCATAGACAACACATATTACATCATCAGTAGATATCTTAAGATATTCTAAGTATTCTAAAGTCTCTTCTAAGAAATTAGTATCACCATCATTAGCATTTTTAATTTTAGTTTCATCATATAGAGACTTCACATGGGTTAATAAAGCATTATATTATACCATTTCTATAACAGTAAATCATTCAATTCAATAAAAGTTGCCTCATAGATTCCAGTACTAGCACTAGGTACTAGTCCTTTGTTTAGGTATAGCTGGTATGTATATTCGCCAGGTCCTGCTTGTTTTGCAGATATATAATACTTACCATCTCTACTTATAGCTTCCCACCCAAATTCATAATTAACACTACCATCTAGATATAGTACGTATTCCTTATTCTTAAAGTAATAAGCATACAGTCTATTCTCATCACTACTTAAAGATAGCTTATGTTTTAATACTATATTATGAGCTGCTGTTATAAGATAGCTGAATGCTTCGGTTCTTATAGAGTCACCACTCATAATATGAGCATTAATAGCAAATGATGGATCATCTTTATCTAACTCAGGTGTTAGTTTTACTTTTGTTAGGTTTTTCTCACTATCAAAGTTTAATGTAAGAGCGTATGATATACCACTAATGTAGACACCTACACCAATTTCTCTTTTTACATTTTCCATTAGCTCTTTTTTAGCATCTGGGTGTAGCATACCATAAGTAGTCAAGATATCAATTACATTTTGCTGTTTCATTTTCATCACCATCCACTATAACGTTTAAAAGACTATCTAAATGTACATAAGAACCTAATGATCGACCAATACAATCCCCAGAATTAGGTTTTGGTGCACCATATAGAGTATATAAATACTGGCCATAACCAGCTTGGTTAGCATATATAATATAACCACCATCCTTAGCTCTAGCTTCCCAATTTAGTTCAGTACCATCATCGCCAATGTATAAAGTATAAGTTCTTCTATCAAATAGTTTATAGAACTTATTTTCTTTAGCACTAAGCAACTTGATCTTATGCTTTATAAGAATACTGAAGACTTTAGATAGAAAGATTTTAAATGCCTTAGTACTGATACCTTTAATAGTGCTATCAGTAGAAGTTATAAATGCTGGTGCTGTTGGATTTTCTACTGCTGGTGGTGCTAATTTTACACTAGTTAGATTGGTTAGATCATCAAACTCTAAGCTTAGAAGATATTTTATATTTAGTATATAAACGTCAGCATATATACATTCACGTTTATCGTCATATGTACTATTTTCTGTAACGGTAATGATACCAAGATCATCTAATATTTTGATGACTTTCTTCTGTTTCATTTTTTTCATTTTTATTACCTCGATAAAAAATATAGGATGAGATATTACACCCATCCTATAAAACAATTAGATTCTTTTTACTACACGGATAAGATTAGCCACTCTATTACCTTTGGATATTGAAGAGCCTAATGGAATAGCATTTACAGCTACATCTTCCTTACCTGTGGCTGATTCTATCATAACTACATCTGAATCTTTAACAATCAAGATGTCTTTAATAGCATCACCACGACCAAGTTTGATTACATTGTTACCGGCTCTAGCTCTAGATGATATAGGTAATGCACTAATATCAATCTTATTGATGTAGCCATTATGTGTTACTACAATAGCATTAGTACAACCACCATAGACTACAGACATACCATCTACATTATCACTAGTATTCATAGCTTTAACACCACGAGTTGCACGTTTCAATACTGGAATATCATCTGCTTTAAAACGTAATGCTTTCTTATGAGAGTAAGTAATGATTTGGTTATCACCATTTTGAGTAATGACAATAGATTGTACTTTATCACCATTCTCTAGTTTACTATAGATAAGACCACCAGATGCTACTGAACAGAAGTCATCTAATTCAAGACGTTTAATATATCCTGCTTGTGTTAATACTACCATAGTATAAGCTTTAGACTTAGCTAATTCTTTTACTTTAGATTCACTAATGATATTGGTAACGATAGATGTCATCTTCTTATTCAAAGATAATGCATCTGTACCGTTTTGTCCCTTACCAGTCAATGGAATCTTATGTACTGGCATACTAAATACTCTACCGAATCCATCAAACATCAATAGACTATCTCTATTGTCAGCATTTAAGATAAATGCTGAGCATGGTTCACCACGATTAAGATTCAATGGTTCATTTACACCATACTTCTTAATCTTATTAGATTCAGTAACTACGATATTGAATTTACCCTCAGGGATATTATTGATATCATCTTTGGAGATTACTCTACAACGTCTAGGAACACCATACTTCTTCTTGAAATATAGTAGCTCATTACGAATCTCTTCATTGAGAGCTTCTTCACTATGAATCTTAACTAAGCATTCATCCATCTTAGCTTTAAGTTCTTTAGCTTCTTCAATATATCTATTCAAGTTACCCATAGATAGGTTCTTGATTTGAGTATTGATGATTGTCTTAGCCTGTAATGGAGTAATCTTAAACTTAGTTACAAGATAATCAATAATAGGCTGATCTTCACGGTCTTTACGCTTCTTAATCATATTGATAATCTTGTCAATTTCACCAGACTTCAATAGCGTGATGTATGCTTCACGTTCATGGAACTTAGTCTTAGCTCTTTGTAGAAGATTATAGTACAAACGTAACTTAGTAATCTTTCTGAACTGTAAGAACTCTTGTAAGTATTGCTTATAAGTAAGCTTATGGATATTACCATTAAACTGTACTTGCAAGTTTACACGATAAGAGCATTCCAAACTAGTATTAGCAAACAATGTATCTCTAACAAAGTTAGGATCAGACCCTGGTTTTAATACCAAGATATGCTCTAGCTTATTTGGTGTATGATTTTCAAAGCTATTGATGATTTGTGGTAGCTTACCCTCAGATACTAATGTATCGATATTATCTGTAATAGTGCCTAAGTATACTGAGTTTGGTACACTATGAATGAATAATGCAGGTTTCTTATCATAAGTACCAATATCGATATGACCACGTACACGATAAGAACCAAACCCATTATTACTAATCTTCTTGAAATCTGTCTCAATAATATCACATGGCATATTATGATCAGGAACCAATACAACGTGAGCATTAGGGTTGTCTAATAGCTTAACAGTTGCATCAATAACTTCACCTAAGTTATGTGGTGGAACTTCTGGTCTAAACCCTACAGCAATACCGAAGATACCATTGATTAATAACAATGGAAGCTTTGCAGGTAAAAAGTCAGGCTCTACTTTACTATTATCAAATGTCGGACTCCAGTCAACGATGTTTGGAGAACCATTCACACCATCTAATTCATCTAATAAAGCTTCTTTAGCAAAGTCAGCTAATGCTACTTCTGTATAACGAGCAGCAGCTGGACCATCGCCTTGGAAGTTACCAAAGTTACCTTGTTTTCTGATTAACGGCACATTACATTCGAACCAGTTAACCATTGGTTTAATAGATTGATAAATCGCACTATCGCCATGAGGATGATATGATTTCATTACCTCACCAACGACACCTGCAGATTTAAAAGTTCTATTTGTATTTTGTGGGAAGTCTGCATACATCGAATATAGAATCTTACGTTGTACATCTTTTAGACCGTCCCTAAAATCAGGTACTGACCTGTGCTTAGCTATATAAATAGCATATAGTTTCAGATCGTCTCTGAATTTATCTAGCGTATTTACTTTAATTTCTTGTGCCAAGTATATCCCTCCAGTCTATATGCATGTTTTTCGTTTGGTAAATTTTTAGTTTCCCAGTTTAACATATTTGGATACGAATAGGAAGCCACTATGGTCTTAATTTACCATAGTGGCTACATATAGACTTATAGGACTTCGTTAATATTGATCTTAGTAATTTTGTAACTACCTTTATTATTAGGACGTACGAATACAAACGCATCAGCTTGTTTCATATTCTTAATGATTTCATAGTTACGTTCACCAGTTAAGATAGTAATGCTTAGCATATTATCTTTGAAACCAGATTCTTTTACAGAACCAACGATTACAGAACCAAGAGCTTCTTTGTTTTGTGTGAATACATTGCGTCTACCGAATACATTCACTTCTACCATATCAAAGATTTCGCCTGTTTCTAAAGTATTAACTAACCAATCAGTTACTTCATTGGAAAGTTTACCACTGTAAGTTACAGGAAGTGTAATTTCAAATAATTTAGTTGCAGGCTTACGATTAGGTTTATTATTGTTTCTCATTGTTTTTACCTTTCAATTAATTCTTAGTAGTGCTACCAATACCACCAGTACGCACTTCAGTTACATCGTCATCATCTGTAGTCAAATACTTAACAAAAATACCTTGAGCAAATGCTTCATCTTTAACTAAATACATAGGCTCAGTACCATTATTCTTAATCTTGATACTGATATTGCCTTCATTGGATTCATTGTTAAAGAAATCTGCATCGATCACGCCTAAAGTGTTTGTTAGAGACATTTGATACTTGTAACCATAGCTACTACGTGGTACGATGAATAATACTTCATCTTCATTCATTTCAACTTTAATATCTGTACGGATATTAAGAGTTGCACCTGGCATGATTTCTGCATCTATAGGAGAGAAGAAGTCATAACCAGCAGAATGTTTAGTTGAACGTTTTGGTAGTAATGTGCCCTCAGGTGCTGTGGACACTAAGTGGAATTTTCTCGCCATTAGTTCCTCCGAGATCTATGCGGGTATAACAATAAGTCATCCGATCTGAACACACCGTAGTGTTTAGTTCCAATACCATTATACTTAGCTACAAAGTCCGCACAATTAAAATCATCAAAATTAGCATAAACTTTATATAGATAGCTATCACCATCATATATCCAGTTTATAGTTACTAAAGATTTATGATATAAGACTGATGGAATATACTCTGCATCTTGGATACTCATACATCTTACTTTAAGATCTCCAATATATGAATAGTATGCTCCACGGTCAATATCAATCTGTAATCGTTGTTTCATATAATCATATGCATACGCAATAGTCTTATATCGATACTTAGCTTCCTCTTCAGTTTCGCTCATGAGATTGTCCCATACAACGTCTTGAGGGTCACTAAATAACGTCGCTATATACATCTTTTGATATATAGCTTTGATATCTGGCATAGGTTTATGGATATATTGATTTATACCATTGATTAATGGTATGCTTTCACTCTTACCCATAATAATATACCAGACAATACTAGACAGACACTCATCCTCATAGTAATGGAAGTCTATATTTTCATTGTCTTTGTACTTTTCTATTAAAAACTTAGACATTGGTAAGTAATCTATAAATACTAAACGTCTAGATTTATTTGCTAGAGTATCAAATCTACTTAAAGATGTATTATCATTCGCATTAAACCCAACACCGATACACACGATAGATTCATTTTTATTAACTCTATCTAATATAGCAGCATTAGGCTTAAATGTATATGGTAATAGCTTAATATCCCTAGAATCTTGAATATCATTTAATAAACGACTATAGTCCTGATCTATTCTTGTATTTTCATCAATCAAAACTCTCTCTGGATTTTGAAGTATTAGATGGGCAGCTAACCGCCCATCCTGTGTATCCGCATAATATATGATCATAACAGTTCTCCTAGAAAATATAATTGGAGATATCTAATCCTGCGATTAAATCCATCTTACTAGAATCGATTTCACGAATCTTAGCAATTTCGTATTTGATATCTTCCACTGTGTATTGTTCGAGAACCCTTTCTTTATCTTTGCCGATTACTGTATCATATAATTGGTCTTCGTTCATTTCACCTAGACCTTTGAATCGAGTGATATTCTTTGGAGCTAGTTCTTTAAACTTATTTAATAAGCCATATAAGGACATAGTCTCACCATCGACTACATAATGACTAGGCTGAGAACCGATGATATCAGTTACCAATTTATAATGCATAGTTTCAAAGAAGCTTAATAAGCGATCATTGATGTATATAGTTTGGTACTTGTTATCTTCATAAAGACCAGTGATAGTCCAGCTACCTTTTTCATTTTTACATTCCAAATACTTATGATTCTTTGTAATCTTAGATTTGAACTGACTGAATGATAATCCTTTACCCACATATAACAAAATTTCTTCTAATAAGTACGGATTAATCGCGAATGAATTAGCCGCAGACTCTAAACGTTCAATATAGAACTCTGTAGAATTTAATAGCTTAATTAATTGATTACTAGTGAAGTTAACCTTACCAGGTAGGGTTATTTTATGGTTCTTTGAGAATTGTTTTTGTAAGTATGCATTGTATTCTGTACGGTCAGTGAAGTACTTAAAGTTCTTACCATCAATCTTACCACCGTATAATGGTGGAACTGATGCATATACACGACCAGCTAATACTAATGGTTCCATATACAATAAGAAGAACGATAATAACAATGTACGGATATGAGCACCATCAGGGTCAGCATCTGTACAGATTACTACACGTTCCCAGTTACACTTATTGATATCAAAGTTTTTACCATAACCTGCACCAATAATAGAAATAATAGCTGCAACTTCTTCATTCTTAAGTACATCTTCTCTTTTCTTGGCTAAAGCACTAATGATTTTACCACGAATAGGGAATATACCTTGAGAATCATTGTCACGTCTATTACGAGCATTACCAGCAGCAGAGTCACCTTCCACGATGAATAGTTCATTATGCTTCTTACCTTTAGGTCTTACAAACTTAGCTGGAAGACCAGTAATAGCTGAAGCATTCTTAACCTGAATACGGACACGTCCTGCTTCATTTTTCGTACGAAGTTCTGCTACTTCTTTAAAGTATTTACAAAGTTTTTGTAGATCCGACGAAGAGGTCTTAGCCCATTGATCTAAACCATCTATCGTGATATCTTTTACAAAAGGGACTAAGTCTTCATTTGAAATGATTTCCTTTGCTTGTCCTGTAAATTCTGGATATAAGTGATATACAGAGTTTACACAGCATAGTCCACTGAGAATATCAGCATTTGTAATCTTTAGTTTTGAATTCTTACCTAAGAAGTATTTATTCATATAATCTCTAAAGAATTTGGTAAGCCCTTCAACGAAACCCTTAATATGAGTTCCGCTAGGTGTAGGACAGAAGTTTGCATAACCAGCAAAGATATCATCTGCTTTTGTACTATCAAAAGTAAATAAGATATCAGCTTTCATCTGTCCATCTTCTTTAAGCTTGGATATATGTATTGGAGCAATCATAGGTTTAGTTGCTAAGGAATCTAGGATACCAGCAATACCTTTATCATTCACAATACGTACTTTATGACACTTGCCATTAGCATCAGTACCAAAGTAATTTACTTTAGCACCAATATCAAGTAAAGGTATTAGACTTTCTAATAAGTCTAATACATCTTGCCAAGTTGTAGTGATTTCGCCCATAATAACTTTACCAGCTTGATAACCAGTATAGCCTTGTTTCTTAGTTGGCATAGTATGAATAGGGTTAAATGTAATAATTGTACCTTGGTAGTTATCCTTATTAGGGATAGACTTAACCTTAGCTGTTTCAGGGTCACCTAAGTATAAAGACATCTCTTGCCCTTTACCTAGACGATAAGATTTAACTACAAAGTGCTCACTACATGCACTCGTAGCTTTAGAACCTAAACCATGTCGACCAGATGAGAAAGCACCTGGTTTCTTTTCATAGTTGGTTGACGTATTTTGACTAGTAAATGCAGTAACCATAATATCAAATGGAATACCACGACCGTTATCTTGTATGGTAACTTCGTGATTTCTCTCATCATAGTATACCCAAATTTCATCACATGGAGAATCTTTCTTCATCAACTCATCGGCTGAGTTCTGAAAGATTTCCCTAATCATATTAATAAATCCTCGATTACCTGAGTAACCTAGGTAAGTACCAATATTCTGTCGTACGCCTTCAGTTGGAGTAAGAGTTAAAAAGTCATCACCATAATTGGCAATATTATCTTGCATCTCTTTTGTTATTTTGGCCATTTTATCACCTCTCACTTAACTGTTAATCTTTGTTTAAAAAATACATATTGTAAAAGCCCCATTACTGGGGCTTTCTGAGTCAGTCTACATACCTAAAAGGTTGTATATTGCACCATTCAATGGTACCCCCAAGCTCATCTTGAATATATTCTTCAAAGCTTGTTTCTATGGATTCACCAGGTTTACAAAACATTGATGGTACAAATGGTTTAACACCTGTGATCTTAAATTCGTCTCTAAGTACTTCATTCAAATACTTAGGTACGTCTTTGTACGTCTGTGGATAATGCATATTATCACACATACTAAAGTATTCTGGTTTCTCTTTACCTTCTTCTTTTTTACTCCAGCCTAAATCTACATTCACTGTATCATCAAAGATAATATGATCTTTATCATTAGTATCATATATAGCAAAGCCAGGTTCTTCTGCATAATAGACAAACTTAATACTACTATTAGGAACTATCTTATCTATCAGAATATTAAACCCTGTAGTAATATAGGTCCATTTATTGCAATACTCTGTTTGGAAATACCATACAAGAGTACCATCAGGTAAAGTAGTAGACCAAATTTCATTATCATCTGGTGGCCATACCATTTCACTACGTAATGTGGTCCCATCTTCACAGTCATCAGATAATTTAGTAAAGTCTTCTTCTGTTTCCCATAGTCCTAAGTCTTTAAGAACATATGGTAGCCAGATTTTCTTATCATTATATAGAGATATTAATTTATCTCTAAGTAGTTCTATCTCCTCTCTTACAGGAGAATAGAATGCTACGCTTTGATAACAATCATTAGCAATTTTTATCACCTCAGTAAAAATAAAAGACCCCCATAGGAGATGTACTCCTATGAGGACTTTCTTTATTTATAATTATCCTAAGCTGATTGTGTCAGTTGTAATAGTTTCCTTTTGAGGAGCTGCTACAGCTGGACCAGGAACAGTTGCACCTACGGAAGCATTAGCATTGAATGGGTTAGCATTCGCTACCATTGCTTGTTGGTTTTGTAATTGTTGTACTGGAGATACAGGTGGTTGTTGCATTTGTGCTTGTGAGTTAAATGCTTGTCCACCCATAACTTGTTGTGTTTGTTGGTTAGGCATCATTTGACCTTGGTTAGGCATACCTTGCATAGGTGGTTGTGCATTATAACCGAATGGAGCTTGTGGTTGTTGCCATTGTTGTTGAGGCATTGGTTGTACAGGCATTTGACCATTCATAGTTTGCGCATTGTAGTATCCACCATTGGCCATAGCGTAGAAGTTAGGGTTGGCTTGTGCACCCCAAGGGTTAGCATAAGCTGGTTGTACATTACCGTTCAAGATGTTATCGAAAGATGTGAATGCATCTGGACGTACAGCTTGTTGAGGTTGTACGTTTTGTGCACGGCTCATACCACGAGATACATCATCAAAGTTCTTGAATGCTAAATGATACAAATCCAAAGATTTTTCTGCGATAGGCAAAGACATCATGAATTCAGTATTGATTTCTGCTGGTAATGTAATGCTGAACAACTTAATTTGTTGCCAAATATGACGCATAGTGCGTACAGCATTTTGTACTTCTTCATCACTGTAAGGTGTTGTAGGAATACGTTCACCACATTGAGTGCATCGTACCCAACCTTTACCATCGGCTACAGTTAAGAAGCCAGTATGGTCTTTATGAGGACATTTAGCCCATGCTTCTTTTTCTGGTGGAATTTCCAAAGAGAAAGAAGACTTTTGTTGAGGCTTCAACAATTCACGGTCTTGTGGAGTCATAGGGTCTGTAGGTGTTACAGGTGCGTAATTACCTACAGGAGCCTGCGCAGTAGAAAAAGTTGGATTAGCAAAGCCATAGTTGGTGTTTTGATTATACATTTTAGTTTCCTCCTATAATCAAATATCAATAGAATAAAAGTATGAGTACCATACCGTGTATAGGGAATTTCCCTATACACAAATATAGTATATAATTATAGATTTGTTTCATTGTTTTTAAAATTTACAAACCTAAATTATTTTATAATAGTAATATTAGTGTACCATTGTTTTAATGGTAGCAATCAAGTTATCCACAATAGTGCGGTCTACAGGGGTAGCATCTTCAGTTATAGTGATAGATGGTACTGTATCACCATGAATATTAGCAAGTGTAGTACTCAAAGCTGCCAAGGAACTATTAAAGTCATGCTTGGAGATTTGATCACTTGCTGTGGTAGTATAATCAGGTACAATAGCATCAAAATCAGCATCTGTAATAGAATGGTCTGCTAATTTATCACTAATAATTTTATTTAATTTAGAGAATAGGTCTATAGTACTATTAGCACTTAAACCACTAGTTGGTATAGCTGCTGGTGTTACTGGAACACTTGGAGGAGCTACAATTGGTGTAGTCGTAGGGGGAGCCGCAGGAGTTGGACTAGC
>CALISH010000053.1 GCA_938041275.1 uncultured Solobacterium sp. | reverse complement strand
AAATTCAAAGGCAAATTACAACTGCAGAAGATGCTGCTGTTCGTATTGTATTTGCTAATGAAGAAGAAAAATCGAATCATATCTTTCAATTAAGAACATCCATAGAAGAACTCTTGAAAGTATTCTATAACGATTTATTCAAAAAAATATAATACATCATTATTTTAAGTTGTAAGATATGCCATTATGCTCAAGTACTTTTAATGTGCTCAATTTTATAATATTGATTTGAAAGTAGGTAAATATATGTCTGTATCAAAAGATAAGTCTACAGGGCTATGGTATTACGTATTTAAAGTGAAAAACCCAATCACAGATAAAGTATCATGGAAGAAGAAACGCGGCTTTGCAACGAAGCGAGACGCATTACACGCCGAAGCTGATGCACAACGATTAACACAAGATACATCAGGCGAGTTAACTTTTAAAGAAATGGCAGAGAAATACATGGATAGCATTGAATCATCAGATACGATGCGCCAGATTAAAAGAACTCACTTTGTTCAGAGATTTTCCGAATACTACGAACAACCAATTAAAAAAATAACTCCATTGCAATTAGATGCTTGGAGAGCAGATTTATCAAAAAATGATATGTATGCATTCAGAACCAAAAATACAACTGTGCAATATGTTCGAGCTGTGTTCAATTATGCAAACAAATTTTATGGATTACCTGCAGTTGATCATGTGCTTAAACCTCTAAAACGTCCTAGAGAAATCCAGGAAGAGCAACAGGTATGGACTATTGATGAATTCAATACTTTCTTAAAATTCGTAGAAATAGAAATATATAAGAAGTTCTTCATCTTTCTGTACTGGACCGGATGTAGGCGTGGTGAAGCAATGGCCTTACACCACGATGATATAAACGTCGTAGAATGCACGGCAAACATCGTTAAATCCATCAAACATTTTACAAATGGAGAATTACCTACGAAAACAGGAAAGCCTCGCAAAATCAATTTAACAGGTATTGTGATGGATGCAATTAAACCATTGTTAGAAACAGATGGAGTTTACTTGTTTGGTTCTGAGCACTCGTTATCTATTTCAGGAATCCAGCGTGAATTTGATAGAGCCAAGAAAAAAGCAGTTACGATTAATCAAAAAGTAACAATCCACGGTCTACGTCATAGCTTTGCTACAAACGCAATAAGTAACGGATGCAACATCATTGCAGTTTCAAAGCATCTTGGTCATAGCAAGATTGACATCACTTTAAATACATATTCACATCTGCTAGAACAAACAGATGTCGAAATGTTAAATATTATCGAAAAACTATCTAAAAGTTGACCAAAAGTTGACCGAAGCATAAGAAAAACCGCTATTTAAGCGGTTTATTTGGCCATGGAGCGAGTACTCCAAACTATCCAAATAAAGAACTTTAAATAACTTATAGGTATATTATATACAATTGTATATTCTTATTCAACAACTTTTTATTAATTTCCTTTTCACTTGTGCATGTGAGCATTTCTCTTTTCCGTTAAGCAAAACCCATTGACCCCCCAAAAAATATAATTATAAAGTACAATGCAAAAAATTCAGTCATTGAAAATTATTATATTATTTGTTAAAATTTACACAAACATGAAGGGAGGTTAATATATATGTACGAAACACCTGAAATAATTGAATTTGATGTATGCGAAGAGACAGTACAATCAATAATTATTGATAGCACCGGCTGTAAATGCGCAACCGGAAAGTCAACACATACTTAAAAAGAAAATGCCAGAGCAATCTGGCGTTTTCTTACTAAAATTAAGGAGATTTTATGATTTTACATCTAGATAATTATTATTTTGATTCGAAAAGTTTATTATTTTTTTCTGATACAATTCCATCTAATAAGATAAACGATATTTCCAAGCAACATATTCCAGATATTTCAGAGAATAAAGGAAATACTCAAGTCAACAAACTAAGGATACTCCCCGTTACAGAGATAGGGATATGCTTGACCAGAAATTGTAATTTTAGATGTAGATATTGTATTGATTCAGCAATGGCAAATAACGTTTCCGTTACCGAAAGCGATGTGGAAACGTATATAAAAGAAATGATTAAATTCCATCGTATGTATAAAATCTTTATAAATAAAAATGCAAAATTAAAGATATATCTAACTGGTGGTGGAGAGCAAACATCAAAATGGGATCTATTCAGAAAAAGTGTAATGATAATTAAACGGATTTGTGCAGAAAATAAGATTGATTATTCACTTGGTTTAACAACAAATGGGTATTTGGATAATTTTCAAAGAGAATTTATAAAAAACAATATAAATAAAGTAATGATTTCATATGATGGTCTTGAAGAAATACAGAACAAGAACAGAATACAAGAGTTTGGTTTACCGACTAATGCCAAAGTTATTGAAACTATCCAATATTTTATAAATCACCAAATCGACACAGAAGTCAGAACAACTGTTTGCAATGAAGATTTTTGCAATATGCACTTAATGTTAGATTATTTGATTGCCTCTATCGGAAAAAACTTTACATGGAGCATTTGCCCAGTATTACCATTAGGCAGGGCTAAAGATTTTAAAAACATCAATAGTAATTCGTTTTTTGAACATTATATATACTTACAGGAATACGCAAAAAAGAACTATAATTTTCACAAAATCAATGAATTATTTTTCCCTAAGCAGATAATCGATTCTCCATGCGGAGCTGTATCCACAAACTATCAATGCCCATGGTTACTTCCGGAAAAAGAAATTGTTACTTGTATTGAATCAAATATATACAAAACGATATTAGGAAAAATAGATAATAATAAAATAGTATGGAATGAACAAATCAATGACGTACTACTAACCACAATAAGAAACCGTATGAAGGAATGCAAAGACTGCCTTGCATTTCGATTTTGTAGAGGAGGTTGCCCTATAAGGGCCTTATCTAATAAAGGCTCAAATGAGTGGGAATGTGCAGAAATAATCAAATATATGAAATATATATTCTACGAATTATTAAAAAGCGGAAAAAAAGACGGATGGATATTATCTGAAGTTATCCCTGGCAAAAAAGAATTACTAAAGATAGAAAGAGATGATTATGAAGAAAATTCAATTTCAAAATAGACAGTATCTTATTATTAATCTTGAAATTAAAAAGATTTCCTCTAATGATTATTTAATGATATCCCCAAAAAATTCAAAAGTATTCTATTGCAATACTATCACAATGCGCATTTATAGTTATTTATATAATGATGCAGTAACAAGTATAAATGATATCAAAAATAAGTTACAGTTAGAATTCCAAGTTGATTCATTACTTGAACAAAAAGTTATTGAAGATATTGAAAACACAATTCACTATTTTAAAGAGCATCATGTATTAAAAGAAATAAATGAGTAATAATATGAAAAATTGGTTATGGTTATTAAAACCTTATAGTAGATATGCAAAAAAATATTTTGTTTTTTCACTAGTATTCTTTGGAATATTAGTACCTCTTCTAAATTTTTGTGACGTTATCTTTCCTGAATTTATTATTTCTTCTATCGATACAAAGAGTCCTACTGTAAAAATTATTATCGGTATTATTGGATTTCAACTAATTGATTTTTTGATTCCAGCAATTGAAGATTTGTATAATATCTACTTTAGAGATGTGTCAGAAGCCCTTGTAGAGGCGAATATCAACAGAGAAATTTATGAATTTTCCGCAAAAGTAGATTATTGTCATTTAGATAAATCAGAGTTTTATGAAAACTATACTTGGGCAATAGAACATACTGCAGAGCAATCGGGTAAAGCATTCTCGGTACTAACCAGTTGTATTGCGTCAATAGGGCAAATACTATCCTTAGCAGTACTTTTATTTACAATTAATCCTATTATCTTAGCTTTAATTCTAATTGGGACAATATTAAGAACATATGGATATTTTAAATATAATGAGTTCTATATTGAAAGGCAGAAGAAAGTTGTACATACTAACCGAAAATTCTCTTATATACAGCGTTTGTTTTATTTAAAAGAGTATAGTGCAGATATTCGCACAACAAGATTAAAAGATATTATTCTAAAACAATATGATAGAAATACCTCACAGCAGAAAAGTTATATGCGAGATTATGCAAAGAGCCTTTGTAAATGGGCTGTATTCAGTGGCTTTGCATATCATTTTATGATGTTATTGTCCATGCTTTTCTTATTGAAGAGTATAATAGATAATTCGTTACTTGCGAGTGCCGTCTGGATAACTGCAATCTTATCTATCAATAAAATCAGTGATTGCTTAACAGAACTATTTGATCAAGTTAAAGATATCCATCAGATTGATATCTATGCAAAGCGAATCCAAGAGTTTTATCAATTGAAACCAGTAATTGAGGATTGTGTAGGAAGTGTAGCACGAATTCCATATGAAATTACATTTCAAAATGTAGCATTTGAATATGATAAAGGGAAACCGATATTAAATAATGTAAACATTCATATTAATGCTGGAGAAAAGATAGCTATTGTTGGTAAAAATGGTGTAGGTAAATCTACACTGATAAAATTATTACTAAGACTATATGACCCAACAGATGGCTATATTAAAGTGAATGGTATCGACTTGAGAGAATATGATACCAAACAGTATAGAAAGAATATTGGAACAGTATTTCAAGACTCAAATGTATATGCATTTTCTATAAAAGATAATTTAGATATTTATAAAGATCATATAGAAGATGACATATCGTCCGTAGTAGAACAAGTCCAACTCACGCAACAATTACAAAATCATGAAAGTGAATTAACAAAAGAATTTTCTGATGATGGAATTGTGTTGTCGGGTGGTGAGGTACAGAAACTAGCGATTGCTCGTATATTGAATGGTGAATTTGGATTAATATTATTTGACGAGCCAAGTTCGGCATTAGATCCAATCGCGGAAGAGCAAGTGATGAGACTTATATATAATATGGCAAGTACTACAACTACAATTGTAATTGCACATCGACTATCAAGCATTCGTGATATGGATCGTATCTTGGTTGTGGATAATGGAATGATAATAGAGGAAGGTAATCATAAACAACTAATGAATAAAAAAGGGTTATATTACCAAATGTGGAATACACAGGCTGAAAAATATAGATAATAATACTAATATAAAATAACTTGGAGTTTTGGAGAAAACCAATATAATTAGATTCAGTATAAAAGGTAGAAATAGTAGTTGAGAGTAATGTCTAAGCTACGCTTCTACCTTTATTTATGAAAAAAAACTGTTATTTTTTACCTCATTCAATTTTCCAATGATTAATAAAAACTGACAAAACAGTGCTAGAGTTAGATACTAATGAGTACTACTTAAATTAGTTTCATTTTTTAAGCCATATTATTTTATTTCTTTTCGTATTTTGAATATGGTTTTAACCCTCTGATTTTCAAAATCTACAACAATTTTTTGAACGTATTTTCTCACATAATTTGAAAGTTCTTCTTCATCCAAATTTCCATCAACACATACTCCATTACCATGAGACAATTTCATTCTTTTTTCCGCTAGTTCATTGTATCTCTTAATTAGCACCTCATCTCTTCCATTACTTATAACCATGTCAAGCACTGCATTCATTTCTTTATCAATTTCTTTCAACTTGATACGAGATTTTTTCTGTTCTAATTTAATCTGATGTTCAATCAAATATTTTTTTAATTGTCCCTTTACACTTTCACTTATTACTGATTCGCTGATTCGTTTCTTACATCTGCTGCACACATAATACTTATATACTTCCCTCTTTTGTGTATGCTTTTTCTTTCTGGAGCTACAATTGCAAACTAATGTATTTCCACAACTCTTACATATGATTTCTCTCTTAAATAGGTATTTATATCTTCTATTTCTCGATTTCAAATTTGTTAGTCTAATTGCTTCCAATTGTGTTTCTTTATCAACAATCGGAGGTATGATGCCATCGTAACTATTTTCACCAAAAACTAGGGTGCCACTATATACTAAGTTTCTCACTATTGTATAAATATCATTTTTCTGCCATTTTCTATTTAGCACTTTATTTCTTCTATACTCTAATGTTACATTCCAAGCATTCATACCTTTGTTTACGATGCAATCAAATATATTTTTGATAACTCCTGCAGTTTCATCATCAATAATCAAATAATGTTTATCCTCTGGGTTTCTTTTGTATCCTAGTGGAACTTTCCCTTTGCAATAAAATCCTCTTCTTGCAGCCTCTTCTAATCCTCTCTTTGTCCGCCAGGAGATACTATCTTCTTCCCATTGTGATATAACTCCTATAATCAATATAAACATCCTTCCTGAAGGCGTACTAGTGTCAATATTTTCTGTAATACTGATTAGTTCTATATGATTTTTTTCTAGTATTTCTATTAAATAGGCTAAATCTTTTACACTTCTAGTTAGACGATCTAAATTATGAATGATTAATGCATCCAATTCTTTTGCCTTAATTAATTGAATGATTGAATTCATCTGTGGTCTTTTTAAGTTCTTTGCTGATACACCCCGTTCTTCTTTTACTTCTAATGTATAACTATCCTTTTCATATTTGTATTCACAGTAAAGTTCAATCTTTCGCTTCTGTTCTCCAAGATTGTAACCGTTAATTACCTGCAGTTGTGTTGATTCACGAACATATCCAATTATTTTTTTCATACTTAACTTATCTCCTTGTTATTGTGTTATTATTGTGTGCCGGCATCTAGCACGCATTTAATTACATCAAGAAAAAACACCAATATTCAATATTCGTATACTGGTATCTTAGTTATGTATTTATAGATTATTTAATTCATATTTTTTAATTTCTTTATATAGTGTAGATCGACTTATCCCTAATCTCTTGCACATGTATTTTTGAGTAATATTTCTTTTTTTATACTCTTTATAGAGTTCTGCAAATAAAAATTTATCTATGCTTGCATGCGCTCTCCCTTTGTACTTGCCATTTTGCTTAGCAACAGCAATTCCTTCAGCCTGACGTTCTAATAGCACTTCACGTTCAAACTCATTTAATGCAGCTATGATAGTCAGAAATAATTTCCCTGAAGGCGTACTAGTGTCAATTTTCTCTTTCTGAGATTCAAATGCTATTCCTTTTGCATGCATGCTGTCCACCAAATGTAACAAGTCCTTGGTTGATCTACTTAACCTAGAGAACGATTCAACAACGATTGTATCTCCCTCTCTAGCAAACTCCAACATAGTTTTAAGTTGTGGTCTGTCCATATGCTTCCCTGTTGCCTTATCAGCATAGACTTTTTCAATATTTAATTTTTTGAGTAATTCATCTTGTCTTGCAAGGGATTGATGTGCCGTAGAAACCCTTTCATAAAATATTCTCATTTAATCTATTTTCCTCCATAATAAAAAGCAGCGTATAAATTGCATTATCCAAGCTGCCATTAAGATTTTGAGTTTTCATGTTTTATAAAAAGATAGAATAT